>NZ_JJML01000041.1 GCF_000775285.1 Neosynechococcus sphagnicola sy1
CTTTCTTTTTCACTGGGGTGAAGCGTTTTTTTAGGGTAATTTGAAGCCTCTGGAGCATCCGAGCGGTGGTTGAGCGTCCTATCCTGACCCCAGTTGCTTGCTCCAGTTGATCGCGAAGCTCCTCTAGGGTGGCATCATTATTGGCTTCTACAAGCTGTTTTAAAACTTGGAGTTGAGGTTCATTAAGTTTAGTGGGGGTTTGGAGCGTGCGAACTTTAGGGGCAATGTCCCCACTCTGTCGATATTGCTTGAGCAGTTTGTAGATGAAGCTTAAGGCGACTCGAAAGCGCTTCGCTAGCTTTCGTTGAGAGATGCTCTCGCTGTTGTAGGTGTCGATAATTTTCTGGCGTAGATCGACCGAATAGGCTTTCATGGCAAGGAGGTGTATCGGTTCTAAATATTTTACCTCCTACCTTCTCTCTATGATTGTATCCCACTGGAGTGGGAATGGCTATATGATAAACCGACGACTATAAAACTGATAACCATAGTAGGCATAAAGTAACTGTTTGAAGGGAATAAATTTTCCCTCGCCATAACAAGAAGGCGATCAAGTTTTATGCTGTTATCAACACTATTTCCAAGAAAGCCATCTAAATTTAAAAGCTCCCTTCCTTGAACTGCTTTCACCTTGTCAACTATGTTAAACCACACAAGCATCCATATAAAGTAGAAGAGTGTTATTGAGACTTGAATAAGTGAACTTCGGAAATTTAATAAGAAACTGCCACGGACTATATTTGCCTTTAAGGCTGCTTTTATAATCTCAGTTAAATCTGATCCCCATGTCTTTTCAGTACACCTAATAGAATAGTTGACTTTAGGTACTTCCAAGTCAGTGTTAGAGAGTAAACTCAAGATCAGCGACCTATGCTTTTTTCTTTTCTTTCCGTAATCGGTATTTGCAAAAACAGATATTTCTTGTCTTTCTGGAGGTTTTCCTTTACTAAAGGTGACTAAATAACTCCAAGTAAAATTGAATCCAGTGCAGACAACAGATCTCGTCTCTTGATGGCTTATTAGGTTGCCAATTGTGTTGAACATGATTGACGAATCATCATCAAAAAACAGTTCAGCTTTGAATTCAAGTAAAAGAGCATCATGTTGACGAATGACTCTATTATCAATTTTGGAGTAAAGATCCTGTAAGTTTGTAACATTGACTTCAAATGCGCCTTCAACATATCCTTCAATCTGCTCTGGCTTACCTAACAACCCAACCATGAAATCTTTAAAGGAGTTCTCATTCAGACCAAACGTGATTGAGTCCTCTGCAAAAATCATTGGTACTGGTTGTATCTCTTGATTATCTTCCATATGCCTCATTGAAATTTGACTGAATACTCTACTCGCCAGTTTAGTTGATTTGCTTTACGGCTCTCCATTGAGAACTTACTATGGATACAAGGGTGACCTAACGACCAAGATAAGCGGCGGCAGATAAATTTTGCGTCTTCACCAAGATCTATCGACCGTCCGCTTCATCGACTTGTTAGCTGGCTGACATCTGACATTGTTTCAATTTCTAAGATTCGTCTTCCGATCCATTCGCTAATTGCAGGGACGACGGCGTTGCCAAGGAGTCTCCCTCGACGACCGTCCATCCGGGAGGAAACCCCATAAGCCTCTCCCACTCTGTCCACGTCAAGTTTCTCGCCACAGAGTATTGGTCGGTCTGAATGGCCTCCTTGATGTCCTCCAGTTTGGGCACGTAACGTGGGGCAGATGCTCTTTGCCATGGTATACCCGAAGCCGCCGCGACGTTGTACCACAAGCGGATTGTCTCCGAGAGTGCCTTGACGAAAATTGGGTCTAGTTTGCGTTTTGCTCGATTCTCTCGACGAAGTATCCCCAGACAATTCGCGACTGTCAGCAAAGAAGTGATAGGCACGTTCCGATCTAAAACTTGCGACAAAGAAGACTCTGTCTCGATTGTGGGGTAAGCCCGAATGGACAGCGTTACACGATACCCATCCCCCCAAATACCCATTCTCTTCGAGCGTGTCGATAACTGTCTCAAGAGCGGTGCCTTGTTCTGCGGAGAGCAAGCCGGGCACGTTTTCCATGACCAGCCACGCTGGATGAATTTCTCTAACCAAATCCATAAACGTGAAGAAAAGACCACTTCGCTTTCCTGCAAGTCCTGTGCGATCTGTGTTGGCAGTGCTGAGGTCTTGGCAAGGCCATCCGGCACACCACAAGTCAGAGGTAGGGATAGTTGCTGGGTTGAGGGTTGTGATGTCTTCATGTAAGGGGATATGTGGCCAGTGGCGCTTAAGGATCTTTTGGCAAAAAGGATCTATTTCACATTGAAATACGACATTCATCCCTGCTCTTTCAAAGCCAAGATCAAAGCCGCCAATGCCAGCGAAGAAGGAGGAGACACGCATATCAAAACTAGATACAGGGTCTGATAATGGGGCTAATCATAAATGATTTAGTTACCAAAAGCTACTGTAGACGATTTTCGTCTACAAATCAATCCTCTCTTAAATAACATCTCACTATGAGGTTCAGGTGTTAGCGATGGGAGACAAGCAAAATATCAGTGGAGCAAGAATTCGTCAGGTCAGGCTGCAAAATAATTTAGACCAGGTTGAATTAGCCGCCGCTCTCAATGTTGATTATGGAATCAAGCTAGAACAGTCCGACATCTCAGAGATTGAGCGTCAAGTCAGATCTCTGAAAGACTATGAACTTGATGCTATTTCCAAGGTGCTGGATATAGACCCTATCTGGTTACTACGGGGGGATAACTAATGGCAACTGAGCGGAAAAGCCGTGGGCGACAAAAGTTTTTACCTCTTGCACCTGTAAGTGAGCAAGAAGTGCCCGGAAACATCAACCGAGAAGTCTGGCTTGAGGAAGTTTGTCAAAAATTTGTATGTCCCAGTGAGGCGAATAAGTCTTACTATCGAGTGCTTTTGGAAGAACTGTGGCCTGCGGGTCATGGTATTCCAGGCCCGCGTGTAAAAGAAGAAGAACTGAGAGAAGCGATTAACCGCTTCAGAAGAAATCAGCATTTAGGCACCCAACCCTATAAACCTTACATAGATGTTTTTCGGCGCTTGCGAGAATTACAAGGCGAGGAAGGCATTACCGGGATTGGTAGAGAAGGTAAAACATACCAACTTGTGAGCCTATCCTTGAGTGAAAAGAGAGTGCCACGAATTAAGCTTTCTGATCTAGACTGGCTAAGAATCCTAGAGACTTATCAACACAGATGTCCGGTATGTAACCGATCTGAGCCAGAAGTTCGTTTTCAGCAAGACCACAAGATCCCGCGCACTAGAGGCGGAGGTAACGAACTAAGCAATTGGCAACCCCTTTGTGATGAGTGCAATAATTTCAAAAGTACATCGTGTCGTGGATGTCAATTAGAGTGCGAGATATGTAGTTGGGCTTTTCCTGAACGGTTTGCTCCACTCCGTCTATCTTCAGATAACATTTCCAGACTTAGGCAAATTGCAGCCAGCACTAACTCAGATCCTCATGATCTGCTGAACCAGATAGTGACTTGCTTTTTCCTCAATCAAGCTAGTGAAACGGGAGAATAGCATTGAACCTACGCAGTGGAGGATATGACAGAACTGCCACAACCCAGAAACGAAGCCAGCTCCTAAGAAACTAAAGCTAATCCAGCGTTAAAAGGCTTGATTGTCGCCACTTGCTTGACAGTTTCTTTTACCATGAAGGTGCGAAGCGCGTGGAGTGCTAATGGGGCGCGAGATAAGCGGAACTCCGACTTGAACGATGCGGAAGCATCGGACGACCAAGGAGTGAAGTGCAACGGAATCCGAAGGATTCTGCTTCATCGAGTAGTTGGGCAGATTGCGAGCTGAAGATTGGAGGTATAACAAACTCGATGAAGTCTCGCGCCCCATTGGGCGAGCAGGCGAGCCCCGCGAGCGATCGCCCAACGGCTCAAATCAGCGGCAGTAGAGGACTTAAAACGAAGCAGAAAGCATCTCGATCTGTCCGCTGCATTTGAATTGTTAGGCTGGTTCGCTAGTTATAGCTGGTTCCCAGTAGTTTCTAATATTTATAACATCTGGATTATTTTGCAAGCTCTTTTATTTTCTTATCGTTATAAGATACTTTGTTATCTGAAACTGTTACTGCGCCTTGTGTTGTCAATAACCTAAAAACTTCTACTGCTGCTTCAGGAGAATCTTTGAACTTATTTTTAATGCTATTAAGTAGAGTGTCTTTCCTTGCTGGTCTATTTTTACTGTAGGTGACTAGATGCATACAATATATTTTGATTGGTGAGCTTGAAACTGTAGTTTCAACTGTAGTTTTTGTAGCTTTAGTAGTAGCTTCCTTTTCTTCTTTTTTGTTGCCTATACGTTCTGCCGAACGTCCCTGACCTTTAAGTAAATTTACAACATGATCTAGGTCAGTATCATTTGAAATGATTACAAAATGTGTTTCTTTGTGTAACTGTTGCATTAAGACTCCAGCAAAAAAGCAAATACAAAAATCTGCTGCATTTTTACCACCACTTGTCATCTTAAAAATTCTTAACTTATTTGAACTCATCGTTACACTTAATGGGATGAGCCAGTCAAGAGGTATTTTTGCTCCGGTCTGTGCATAACAAATCACAACTTGTGAGAATTGTTCTAAGTTTTCTTGTAGCTGATCAATTTGGCCAGGACAATTTTCTAAGTCAATCAACAGTACTCTACCCACGTCATCATTTTTATTGGTACTTTGATTGTCCTCAATCATCGTTCTTCATGAATATAAGCTTGCAAAACAAGCTAACAAAAATGAACACCTAAACGCAACTACTCTAGCGCAACCACTCTACCGATACGCTTGCAGCAAAGTTAATCAGCCTAACTAATACTTAGATCCCATTTTGAGATCTAAGTAATCCCATGATTTATGCCCATTATTTGCGGTGCATCTTGATACATCAAGTATTTCAGGGATTTTATCATGCCTCCTCTGAGTAGCATATATATGGAAAAATTTAAATATAGAAACTCAATGGTTAACCACTGAAATCTTTACTTGCAAAGCATTTCGAGAATTATTAGAGGCAATTTTATGAGTACATATCGTCAGAATGCCATCATAACTAACAAAAATGGGGTTTTATTCACCACGCTAGCTCTCTGATCTAAGGCTACTTCATGTCCTCCTGCCAGCGCTACCCAACAGCGCTGATCAACCAGCCAGAAGATTTATTCATTGTCATTCCCCAGCGTTTACTTCATACAGCAGTTTGCGAAACAGTTAAGCACAATCCAGCAATATCACGGTATCCCTGGACTGACCCTGGCTCCGGAAAAATCTACCCTTGGATCTCCCCTCAAACCCCACCAATGTGAAATACCTGGCAACCACCTACCCGCAACGCATCCCCCAGGGACAGATCTTTATGGTGGATGGCACTGTACCGGGATGGCAACCCCAACCAGCAGATTATCACTGGGATCACCACCGCCTAGACGGAGCCCTGATCCAGATCGATGAAATGCCCCTGCCCCAATCTTTAGAACAGAGCCTGATCACAGAACTCACCATCGGTCAAGAACCCATCCTAGTTACCACCGCCGTTGATGCCGATGCCTGTATTGCCGCCGCCTGGCTGCAACTGCCCAGGCAACTTCTCCAACAGCCTGAAATCCTGGCGCGATTAAGGGCGATCGCCTTCGACTGTGATCACCTCGGTGTCCCTCCGGCACTGTCCCACCTGTCAGACTTTGCCGCCAATGCCGTTGCCACCCTTAAACTCCATAGCCAGGAGCTGGCTCAACGCCTGGGTTTATCCGGTAGTCCCAAAAACTGGACTGAGGCAGAGCAATCAGCCTTTCACGACAAATCCTTTGAACAAATTACCCAGTGGTTAATTGCCGCCGTTCACGGCGATCGCCCCTGGCCCGGAACCCAGGGAGAAGCGGCAGCTTACGGCCAGCAGATCCTGGAAGATAGCCACCTGCTTCTGGTTCAACAGCGCGTGCAATTAATTCAGGGACTGCCCGTATTTGAGATTCGCGGCATCGGCAAAGCGATCGACCCCCGCGCCTGCCTACAAGCTGGACGAACCCTATGCCCCCCTCGCCCCGAAACTTTAACCGTTCGACGGCATCGTCTGGGCGGCATTGTCTATACCCTGGGCTGCGACCCAGAACATCCCCTGGTTGGGCAACTTAACTATTGCCAGGGAACCTATCAGCAATTAACCGCCGCTGAAGTCAGGAAACAATCTACCGCGAGTACCGACCCCTGGGGAGGGCGCAGAACAGTCGGCGGTTCAGGTTGGAATACACCCTCTCTCCTCTCTCCAGAGGAAGTTGCAGAAATTCTCGTTACTCCCCTCGGGCGATAATTTCAGAGACCGGCCTCAGACCATTGCAGCCAGCTAGCTCATCCTGCACCCTATCGGGAATCACAATTCGACCATAGACCTGGGGTAAAACATGAATCTGGTCGATCAACAGCAAGTAACAGATCCCAGATGTATCTGAAACAACCAGCATATCCTGACAAAGCAGGCACTCCCCAGAGGAAAAGTGCCAGGAGAAACAAGAAAAAACAGAACGAGTGCAACTAAGACCGCAATCGCTGCCAGGGACTAGCCCGGATGGGTGCCACTCCCCAAAATGAAGAGGGTCAACAAGGTGCCACTGTTCCACAACCCATGGACCAAAATCGGGGATAGCAGATTGCGCGATCGCGTGTAGACAAAACCCAGCACCATGCCTAAGACCGTCAGGGGCAGGATTTCTGACAGACTCAGGTGGGCGATCGCAAACAAGAGGCTGCTGATGAAGATCGAGCCATTCACCGAGAGGTAGCGGGTTAACGAGGGCAGCAAAAATCCTCGAAACATCACTTCTTCAAACAGGGGAGCGGCGACGGCAGCGGTGATCAGAAAGCAGGCCATGGCAAAGCTATTTCGGCCTTCTAGGGCGATGGGCAGCAGGGGATTACTGCCCCCCCGTCCCTGCCAGATCTGATCATTCACCAGGGACACGACAATCACCAGGGGAATGGCAACCAGATAGCCGCCCAAACCCCAGGCCAGCCAGTGACCCCGGAGATTAAACCGAAACCAACCAGCCGGTAATGGCAAAAATTGCCGAATCGATAGGTACAGGATCAGGAACCCTGCCAAGCCAAAGAGGAGATAGTTCACCAGGATTAGTAGGGCCTGCGATCGCGCCCCGAAATGGGCGGTATCGAGACCCAACAAGCCAAAGCAGAGTGGCAGGACTATCTGACCCACAACAAAGAAGGTCAAAATCAATACCTGCCACACCACCTCTCCATCCCAGGGGGTAGACCAACCGAGGGCGCTATTCTGCGCCAACCAGGACTGCTGGCCTTTGATCAGACGTTGACTCACAATAACAATCAGCAGTCCAATGCCGATGATCACCCCGAGTCCGGGCATCACCGACACCAAAGCCAACTTGACCAACACTTGCTCCGCCAAGACCTGTTCCGCCTCTTGTAACGCTGCTAGTTCATCGGGGCGTTGCTGGAGTTGATAGAGTTTAGCTAGGGCTTGGTAGCGAAACCACCCCTGCAAATGGGCTTGAATTTGTGGCTCTGCATCCGGCAGTAGCATTCGGGGGGGTGCTCCAGAGTCCAATCAACACCTCAGCAATTTGGGCGGAGCTGACGGGGTCGGCAGTCTCCCTCACCTGTTGCCAGTTTTTCAGGGCAATGCCCACTTGCTGCTGCTGGGTTTGCAGCAGTCCCAACCGCACATCTAAATCATCCAGGAAGGCGACCAGTTGATTGACCACGGCCTGGAGCCGTTGCTGTTCCGGCTCCCCAGCATTGCGGGCAATTTTCAAGGGTGTTGAGTTGGGCTGAGCCTCTGCGGTCACCAGGGATTGAATCTCTGTCTGGGTTTGTTCCAGATGGGTTTGGGTCTGCTGACGAATGTCTTGGTACTGTTCCAGTGCGGATTGGAGGGGATTGGCTCCCAGAAACGTCTTTAATGCTGACTGGAGAGAGACAGCCTCGGCATCCGTCGGGGGGGCTTGCCATTCAGCAGCAGTTAACAACAGATCGGTCTGGTACAGTTCCAGGCGACTCTGAATCTGGGGTTGTTGCCAACTGCTAAGGAGCGACCAACCAAAAAGGGCGATCGCGAGTGCCGTCAATCCTGCCAGAATTACCTGCTTGACTGTCATCCCTCTCTCCGTAATGCTTCAATTCTGGGTGACGCAGCCACTGTGATCTGCTGGGCTGCGCGCCTGTAAACCATCAACAGACTCGCCTGATTGTAAGCTGTTCTGGTAGATCACGGAACGGTGCCCCACTCCCTGGGGCGCTGCCTGCTCACTGGAGGATATTCCTAACCCCCAAATGTGGGAGGTTAGGACTCGCCAACCATAGTTTCCAAGTCTTGAACCCGCTCCAGAGCCTCGCTGACCCCATCGACGGCAAAGCCCGGTATAGTATCCATGGAGGCCTCGCTCTCATTCCCTAGGGGCGACCGGAACTAAGAACCAGATTGCACCTCGTTGATCTCAGACCGAGGGAGTACTTTGTTAACGTTATAGTTGATGGCACAAGATTTTAAGAGGACGTTTTAAAAGGGTAGGCTTTAGCCTCAAATACAACTCAGAGGCGCGATCGCAAACCCTGTAACCCTGATTCTCTCGTATTAGCTTCTAAGTAGCTAGGGTGGTGAAACACACCCTGAATGACTTTTAAAACATCCTCTAAGGGGGGGGTTGATCGGTTGAAGACCCACAAAAAATCTTCACAGACCACAAATCATGAGTAGCCCAGGATCAATCTATGGTTCCCTCCGATCTTCCCCCCGTTTGCTCAGCCTGTCTTGACGGAGAGGGGCTTGATTTCGACTTTACCATGGCCTTCCAGCCGATTGTCGATCTCCATACCCTCAGTATCTTTGCTTACGAGGCGCTGGTGCGGGGAATCCAAGGGGAACCAGCGATGGCAATTTTATCACGGGTGAATGACGACAACCGCTACCGTTTTGATCAAGCCTGTCGGGTGAAAGCCATTGAACTGGCAGCCCGTCTGGGTATGGCCACGAAGCTCAGCATTAACTTCTTGCCCAATGCCGTCTATAACCCAGATACGTGTATTCGGACGACGCTGGAAGCAGCGACGCTGCATCAATTTCCCAAGGAAAACTTGATTTTTGAAGTGACTGAGGGCGAAAAAGTCGTTGACCAAGCCCATTTAGCGAAGATCATTAGCCATTACAAAAACTATGGCTTTCTCACCGCCATTGATGATTTTGGTGCGGGCTATTCGGGTCTGAATTTACTTGCCAAGTTCCAGCCAGATTTGCTCAAGCTGGATTTGGCCTTGGTACGCGATATTGACCAAGACCGAGTGACCCAGGCAATTGTCCAGGGAATTATGGGGGTGGCTGCGGCCCTCAATATTCGGGTGATTGCCGAGGGGGTGGAGACTGAGGCGGAATTGGCTACCCTACAAACCTATGGCATTTATTTGTTTCAGGGATTCCTCTTTGCCAAACCGGCTCTGGAGTCCCTGCCTGCGATCTCCGATCTAGCCCGGTATGCTAGCAAAACCCCATCGCCCAAGGGACAAGAGGGGCGGGTGTCATCACCTGATTAGTTTTCTGGACGCATTTCTGTAAAAATCTCATCCAAAATTTCTTGAGCACCCTGCTGACGTAACTGCTGAGCTAAGGTGACACCGAGTTGTTCAGCCTCGGTCACCGCTCCAACAACCCGATCCTGGATTAAACGCTGGCCATCGAGGCTAGCTACCATCCCGATCAAGGTGAGTTGATCCCCGGCGATCGCCGTATCGACCCCAATGGGCACCTGGCAGCCCCCTTCCAATGTTCGTAAGAAGGCGCGTTCAGCATGGCAACGGTAGGTACTGGGTTGGTGAGAGAGGGCTTGCAGTAACTCCAGCACTTCGGGATCTCCATCCCGACATTCAATGCCCAACGCCCCCTGACCCACGGCATGCAGCGAGACTTCAGCCGAGATTACCTGATGGATGCGATCGCCCATGCCTAAGCGCTCTAACCCAGCCACCGCTAGGATCAACGCATCATATTCGCCGCTGTCGAGTTTTTGCAGGCGGGTGTTGAGATTCCCCCGGATATCCTTAAAAGTCAGATGGGGGTAATGGTGACGGAGTTGTGCCAGTCGTCGCAGCGAGGAAGTGCCAACCACAGCCCCCGCTGGTAAGGTATCTAGCTGGCGATCGCAATGTTGAGCGTGGACAACCAAGGCATCGGCAGGATTAACCCGTTCGGTGACGCAGCCCAAGATTAGCCCTGGGGGAAGATTTGTCGGTAGATCCTTCAAGGAGTGAACGGCAAAGTCAATCTCGTTCTGGAGCATCCCCACTTCCAGCTCCTTCGTGAACAGCCCCTTGTCCCCAATTTTGGCCAGGGCAACGTCAAGAATCTTGTCCCCCTGGGTGCTCATGGTATGCACTTCAAAGCTGCGGTCTGGGAAATACTGCTGTAACTGCCCCTGTACCCAATGGGTTTGTACCAGCGCCAGCTGGCTTTTACGGGAACCGATGCGAATGGTGCGGGCAGGACTGGAGACAGAAGAGGGCATAACAACAGCGGCTAGAACCGAAAGAGTCACTTTTTCCAGTCTAGAGCATTAGAAAGGCATCAAATCGCGATCGCTGCCCTTCCCCCCTAATTCTTAGGTTTCTGAAGTAGGGAGTGCCCCATGCTCCGGGGAGATCGCGATAACGGGTTGTAAACCCCAAGCCTTGGTGCGGGGACTGGAGCTGTCGCCAGGAAGACCAAAACTCTAGTGCAAATATTTTATAGTAGAAGACTATGAGAATGATCCTGAGTAGATCTTTCCTATAGTTCCTGATTGATCCAACGCTGCATGGATGCAAGCAGATCCAAAAACCCAATGTCTAATTAGGACTTGCCGGGTTCCAGCTTGATCCCGCAAAATATAAGATAAGAGACAAAAGTTAAAGCTTCATCTAATTTTCTTCTATATACGTAATACGTAAATGACTGCCAGCCACACCTCCGATGTGCTGCTGCCAGGGCAGCCATCTTTGCCTGTATCTGCATCCCTTCCCTCCCCCTTTCTCCCCCGTCCCGCCCTGTCCCCCGACGCCATCGTCCTGATGCTGGCCGTTGCAATTGGCACTGCTACGGGGCTAACTGTGGTGATCTTTCGCCTGCTGATTACGGCCATCCATTCCTGGATGTTGGAAGACTTAATGGGAGTGGTCGCTGTTTATGGCCCCCAAACCTTAGCCTGTGTTCCCATCCTGGGGGGAATCTTGGTGGGGTTGATGCGCTGGCGGTTACGAGACTTTAATGCCAGTCTGGCCACCCTGGTAGCGGCGGCCAAGGGGATTCAAGATTTATCTCCCCTGCAACCCTTGACCAAACTGCTGGCAGCGGCCATTTCCCTGGGAACCGGGGCATCCCTAGGGCCAGAGGGGCCGAGTGTGGAAATTGGTGCTTACTTTGGCACCTGTCTGGGGCAAATTCTGCAGGTTTCTCAAGAGCGCCAGCGGTTATTGCTAGGTGCCGGTGCCGCCGCAGGGCTGGCAGCCGGATTTAATGCGCCCATTGCTGGGGTGTTCCTGGCGTTGGAGATTGTCCTAGGCACTTCCTTTGCGACGTCAGCAGCGAGCATCTTGCTACTGGCGGCAGTGGTGGCGGCTCTGATCGCTCAGATTGGGCTGGGCGGCCAACCCGCGTTTACCTTGCCTGTCTACGAAGTCCGCAGCCTCTGGGAGTTGCCCCTTTATCTCGGGTTGGGGTTGCTGGCATGCTTGGTGTCCATTGCCTACACCGAGTCAATTCAAGTGGCTCAACGTCTTTTTCGGGGGGATATCCCCTTTCTGCGGAGCATGGGACGGATTCCCCTCCCCTTGCGCCCCATTCTTGGAGGAGCCTGTGTGGGATTGGTGGCCTTACAGTGGCCGCAGATTTTGGGCATTGGCTATGAGACGGTGGAGACCATGCTTCAGGGGGTGCCCTTTTCCCTGGGCTTATTGTTGGTGCTGCTGGTGGTCAAGCTCCTGATGACGGCAATGAGTCTGGGGAGTGGTCTGGTCGGTGGGATTTTTGCCCCAGCGCTGTTTTTGGGAGCATCCCTGGGAGCAGCTTATGGTCAGTTCCTAGCGACCATCTTGCCCCATAGCTTGGTGGCAATTGCGGCTCCCCCGTGCCTATGCCATGGTGGGGATGGCGGCAGTTCTTGCGGGTAGTGTCCGGGCTCCGCTCACAGCGATCCTACTGTTATTTGAATTGACACGGGACTATCGGATTGTGCTACCACTGATGGCGGCGGTGGGTTTGAGTGCCTGGTTGGTGGAACGCTGGCGACCGGCTGCTACCCAGGAGGCCAATCGCCAACCTTTGGGCTTAAATGTTGAGAAAAATACCGATCCGGAAACCCTCAAACGAGTGACGGTGTCGGAGGTCATGTGCCATCAGCCCTTACTGTTGTCCAGCACCGTCTCGGTATTAGAGGCTGGGAAGCGGCTGATGGATTACCCTGCCTATACGGCACTGGTTATGGATCAGACGGAACAACTACTGGGAATTGTCACCCTGAATGACATTGGTCGGGCGATCACCTTGGGGGGAGAACAGCCCCCGATGGGTCTGCATCCGGATGCCTTGTCTGAACAGACGGTGGGGCAGATCTGCACGACGGAACTGCTGGTTGCCTATGAAAATGAACCGATTGTGGATGCGATGACTCGCATGGCCACCCGAAACTTACACCAACTCCCTGTGGTCAGTCGGGGTAACCCTCAGCGGGTTCTGGGTCTCTTGACCCGCGAGGCCATTGATCTGGCAAAACGAATGGCTGCGACCCGAGAAGCAATGCAGCACTACACATCCAGACTCACTGCTTTGTCTGAAACAGCAGCGGCAGAGCTACCATTGGCTCTGCCACTCCGCCTGAAAACAGAAAATCCAGGTTTATCCACCAGGGAGCCTGAACTCGATCACCGACTGGAAAACAAAGAATTTATCTCCCGCAATTGATCGAAGGTGTGGGTTAAATTCTCTTCCCGATCCTCTAGGGTCTCAAAAACTGGACGATGTTGGCTGGCTTCAAAAAAAGGCGCGACTACAGCGTTCTTTAATTTCAGGAGGGCGTGAGGCAATCGAAGCCATGAAAGCCACGGTTGCAGAGCGATCGACCCCTTCCCCGGAACTGCTAAATTCATCAGCAGTCAACCCGTCGGGACTATCCTCAATCTGGCCAGAGAGATCGGTGCCTGAGTCAGTAGCTGCGGATAACAGTAAGGCACCTTCCTCAACTTGGGCAATGAACTCTCGGTAGATATTGACGGCTAGGGTATCCAGGTTGGCTTCGATCAGGGTACTGCCTAGCCGGAGAAACCCTTTCACAGACTTGGGGTCCGCTTCCAGCATTTGTACATACACCCCCACGGCATCCCGGATCCTGCCCACTCGCTTTAGGGCTGCAGCCAGATTATTGTAGTAAGAAATCTTGGTGGCATTGATCTGAATTGCTTGATTGTAGTACTGAATCGCCGCTTCAAAATCTCCCGCTTTCGCAAGGTCATTGCCACTGTTGAATAAGGCTACATCTGTCATCTGACCGGATACCGCCACAGGGTAAGTGGGATGCAGGGGTGGCTGGGTCGCCAATAGCGCCTGATTAGTGTAGTAAGCCTCATCCCGATAGGGCAAGACATCCGGCCAAACCGATGCCCCATGTTCATAGACATCAATGCCAACGATGTCGGCGGTGGGATGCACCCGCAGATGTCCCCATGCCTTGAGGCCACTAAACATCACATAGGAAAATATCGCCGTAAAAAGGACGATCGCAACCACTCCCAATAGCTGGACTCCCAGAAGGTCGAAGCCTCCCCCAAGGAACAGACCGGACTTCTTCGTCATCGTCAGTTCTGCTTGCCCAAATAAACCCACCGAGAGGGCACCAAACATCCCACAAGCGCCATGAACCCCAAAGGCTCCCACGGGGTCATCAATTTCAATGCTCTCAATAAAATCAACCACTACCAGCACTAGAACACCTGCCACCCCACCGATGACGACGGATGCCCACGGCATCACATAGGCGCAGGGAGCTGTGATCGCCACCAGCCCCCCCAAGGAGCCGTTGATCGCACAGAACAAATGCCACTTGCCAGTGCGGTAATAGATGTAGATTGCAGAAGACATTGCCCCTGCTGCCGCCGCCATGGTGGTGTTGACGACAACTAAGCTGGTCAGACCGGGGTTGGCCATACTTAGGGTCGATCCGGGGTTGAAGCCGTACCATCCGAACCAGAGAATAATTGCCCCTGCAGCCGCGTAGGCCAGGTTATGGGGAACTGGAGGCTGTCCCCAGGGGCCACGGTTGGCTCGGGGGCCAAGTAAAAAAGCTCCCACGATCGCGGTCCAGCCGCCAACGGCATGCACCACCGAGCTACCGGCAAAATCGTGGTAGCCCATCTTGAACAGCCAGCCGCCGCTATTCCAGGCCCAATGAACCACAATGGGGTAGCTAATCGCCATCATGATGTTGCTGTAGATTAGATCACCCATAAAGTCGGTGCGCTCTGCCATCGCCCCCGTGGTGATGGTGCTAGAGGTAGCAGCAAAGGCAAACTGGAAGAAAAACAGTGCCAAGGTGTTGACATTGGCAGTTGATCCTCCAGACCCCATGGCATAACTCAGAGCGCCATCCTTAAAGGTAATGGCATTGCTGAGAAAGAAGTTATCGCCACCGATTAGACCCAAATCACCGACGCTGGTGCCAAAGGCAAGGCCAAAGCCTATGGCCCACCAGGCAATCACCGTAACCCCTGCATCAATAAAATTCTCAAACAGCGTATTCACCGCCGAAGTCTGACGTACCAGCCCCGCTTCCAATAACGCAAAACCGAGCTGCATAAAAAAACACTAAGAACCCTGCAATCAACGTCCAGGTGGTGTCAATTGAAATCTCGAGATTGGTTGCCTGGGCAGCTACTGCATCTAGGGTCACGGGATCGGCTGCTTGAACCACTGTGGGTGCAAAGATAGCAAACACCAATGAGCCGATCGCCAGTGCCAGCAGACGATGCCATAATCGACTGCGTCTAAACATTTTAGAGTCTCCTCCCACGAAAGAATCACGTCCCCTGTGCTGAAGCATGCCCCTGAGTGACAGCCAATATCAGTTGGCTATATTTTTAGACAAAATGCTTAAGGGGTTATTATGACGGCTGGGAATGGTGGAGATAAGTATTCAAAAATACCACTCAAAATCAGACTTCTGGGTAACTCCGCAGCTGTGATGCTCGCTGTTCAACAGCCCCAGAATTGCTGCCAACGACACCGCTATAGGCTCCCTGTCGCCATGGACGGGCTGCGACCCCATCGGCTATGATCGCTGACGGCAGAACCATGCCACCATCTCCGAACCCAGTCTCGATGCCCCCTTCCCCATGCAACCGCTCCGAATACTGAGGCTGAAACTGGCAGGATGGCGGTGGTTAGGCGTCGTTGTTTGGGGTTTTTACCTGATTCCGATCCTGATGCTGCTGTGGTTTGTGGCTCACTTCAGTGTCAATGTTCCCTTTGGGGACGACTGGGAACTGATCCCCCTCTTTGAAAAGGTTGCCACGGGCACCGTGAGGGTTCAGGATTTGTTCGCACCTCACAGCGAACATCGTATGGTGTTTCCCCGCCTGCTGTTTCTAGCGATCGCCTTTGGATCTCACTGGAATCTTCAGGTGGAATTGTGCCTGAACATATTTCTGGCCATGCTGACGTTTTTGGCGATCGCCTGTCTAGCTCGACAACAAACTGCGGGGGGGTATCACCGCGCTTTGCACCTCGCCAATCTGCTGTCCTGTGGTTTCCTCTTTTCCTGGGTACAGTGGGAAAACTGGCTCTGGGGCTTTCAGATTGCCTGGGTTTTTAATCAATGCCTGTGTTGTCGGTGCCATTTTTGTCCTGGCCTCTCCCTCCCTGGGGCAGCCAACATTGAGAATTACTGTCGCTGCGACCTTATGCGGGATTGCCAGCTTTTCTTCCGCCCATGGACTGCTGTCTTGGTTAGTAGTGATACCCTCGCTGTGGAACTTGGATCTATTAACCCAGAAGCGAAATCAGAAGCAACTTGGGGAGCAAGGGTCACCGGTTCACAGTGGTTCACCGACCCAGACTGCGCTCCAAGCATCCCCCCGATTGTTGGTCTGGTTAGGGCTCTTCCTCACCTGTGTATGGCTCTACTCCCTGGAGTACCATTCACCCTCGGGACATCCCAGTTTGTTCTATGTGCTGCAAACCCCCTTGGCGGCGGCTGAGTATTTCCTGGCACTGTTGGGTTCTCCCTTTGCCAAGGCAGCTCCCCAGGCAGCCTTGCTAGGGGTAGTCCCCTTGGTGATGTGGGGGAGCTTTGCCCTCCTGAGTTGGCAGCAGAGGGCTTCTCGCTTCCGCATTCAGGCTGCCCCCTGGCTGTCTCTGGGGTTATTCCCCCTGCTGTTTGCCCTCCTAGTAACGGTGGGACGCGCTGGGTTTGGCCTTGATCAGGCGACTTCATCCCGCTATACCACCCCGGCAATGCTGTTAGTCGTGGCGGTGATTCAACTCTGGCGGCTATGGCTGATGGAGTTTCCCCACACCCAACGCCAATATCGGCTGTGGACTCGGGTGGCGACGCTTTTGGCGGCACTGCTGATTTATAGCTGGGTGCTGGGATCTGGGGAAGCCCTGACAGACGGTCGGCGGGTGGCTTTGGAACGAGCCACGGGTAAAGCGTGTCTAGAGGTGTTACCGCTGTTGGTGTCCAATTCCAATACCGATCGCTGCTTACAGACTCTTTATCCCGCCCCAGGTGTGGTGCGGCAACGGATGGAAACACTACAGCAGCTCGGATGGCGGAGCTTTCTGACCGCCATGGCCTGGAGTCCCCACCCCACCCAGACCTACGGCTATATCGATCAACCCGCCACAACCTCCCAGCCGATGCTGATCCGCCCCCCCCACCCACTCACCCTGGCAGGGTGGGCGATTCTCCCCAATTCAGATCAGCAACCTGTTGTCTTCTTTACCCAAAATGCTCAGAAAGTTTTCTTTGCAGTGGCCAGGGGAGGGATGGACAGTCCAGATGTGGCCAAAGCCCTTGGGTCTGCCCGTTATGGGCGATCACGATGGGAGGCAGAAATACTTACAGGAACTTTACCCTTGGCGCCAACAGTCATTAACGCTTGGGTGTATGATTCTAACCAGCAAAAGTTTGTCAAGCTCAAGGGTGAACCCCAAATTAAGGTTGTGGAGGAGTCGTGAAACTTTCCGTTGTGATACCCGCACATAATGAAGAGGGTTGCCTGTATTCAACCGTTAGTCATCTTGTTTCCACCCTAGAAGCAGAGGGGATTCGTCACGAAGTTGTCATTATTAACGACAACAGTACGGATCAAACCCCAGGGATTTGTCAAACCCTTGCCGACGAGTTTAAAACCGTGCGACATGTTGATAACCAACCCCCCAATGGGTTTGGCTTTGCGGTGCGGCGGGGACTGGTAGAATTTCGCGGCGATGCCGTCGCCATCATGATGGCGGATGCCTCTGATGACCCCAAAGACTTGGTGAAAGCCTACTGGAAACTACAAGAAGGCTTTGACTGTGTGTTTGGCAGTCGCTTCAATAAAAATGCGGTGGTCGTTGATTATCCCTGGCACAAACTGGTGATTAACCGTTGGGCGAACTGGTTTGTGGATAAACTATTTAGGCTGCATTACAACGACGTTACCAATGCCTTTAAGGTCTACCGCCGGGAAGTGATTGAGGGTATCCAACCGATCCTGAGTCACCACTTTAACCTCACGGTTGAGTTACCGCTGAAAGCGATTGTGCGAGGATTCAGCTACGCGGTGATCCCCATGAACTGGTACAATCGAAAGACTGGCATCTCCAAGCTAAAAATCAAAGAAATGGGGAGTCGCTATCTATTTATAGTGCTCTACGTCTGGCTAGAGAAGCACTTATCCCGTGGAGATTATCACCGCAGTAAATATCTCGTCCCCACGAAGAAGAAGTTGAATGCCTGAGCAAGTATTGATTTTGGGCGGGGCAGGCTTTATCGGTAGCTCACTGGCTATTGGATTGAAAGCTCGCCACCCAGACTGGAAAATCCTCTGTCTCGATAATCTCCGACGTCGAGGCTCAGAGCTAAATCTCTCGCGGTTCAAAGTCGCTGGGATCGAGTTTATTCACGGGGATATTCGCTCCCTCTCCGATTTAGACCCAACGGTATTACAGGTTGATACCATCCTCGATTGTTCGGCGGAACCTTCAGTGTTAGCGGGGTTTTCCTCGCCCCAATACGTGTTGCAAACCAACCTCGTGGGGACAATGAATATCCTGGAGCTAGCCCGCCAGGTTCGAGCCCGGTTGCTGTTTCTCTCCACCAGTCGGGTGTATCCGATTGCACCCCTAACGACCCTGAAGTTGGTGGAGGAATCCACCCGGTTTGCCCTAGCGGCGGAACAGTCCGTCTCCGGCATCTCCAGTGCGGGAGTCAGTGAAGCCTTTCCCCTCGCGGGGCATCGTTCTCTCTACGGTGCTACCAAGTTGGCTTCCGAACTCTTGATTGAGGAGTACCGAGCTGCCTACGACATGCCCGCGATTGTGAATCGCTGCGGGGTAATTACCGGCCCCTGGCAGATGGGCAAGGTAGATCAGGGGGTGTTTGTGTTGTGGATGGCAGCTCATTTCTTTAAGAAATCCTTGAGCTACATCGGCTTTGGAGGCACGGGTAAACAAGTCCGTGACTTGCTCCATGTCAATGACCTGCTGCGGTTAATTGACTATCAATTGCTCAACTTTGCCGACCTTGATGGCAGTGTCTTGAATGTGGGCGGAGGTATCCAGGGCAGTTTATCCCTGCTTGAGACCACCCAACTGTGCCAGAAAATTACCGGCAACACCATTCCCATCCGCCCGGAACTGACGGAGCGAGTTGGGGATGTGCCACTGTTCATTACCGATGCCGCCCAGGTGATCGCAAAAACGGGATGGCAGCCAGAAATGACGCCAGAACGCACCCTTCAGGATATCTACGATTGGATATCCGAGCATGAGAACGCCCTACGTCCTGTCTTGTCTTGAAGGAAGGAATTCAGAAATCATGGCTATTGTTCTGATCACAGGTTCAGCCGGATTGATTGGTTCAGAATCAGTCCACTTCTTTGCCCGGTTGGGGCATCAGATTGTTGGCATCGATAATGATCTGCGCTCCTTCTTCTTTGGTGCCAGTGCCTCAACGGTTTGGAACCGCGATCGCCTCCAGGAGACCTACGGGGAGCAGTACCGCCACCACAACATTGACATTCGCAACCAGGAGCAGATTGAGGGGCTGTTCCAGGAGTACGGCTCGGACATTGCCCTGATTATCCATACCGCCGCCCAGCCCTCCCATGATTGGGCAGCCAGCGATCCCCACACCGACTTTACCGTCAATGCCAATGGCACCCTGGTGTTGCTGGAAGCAACCCGCAAGTTCTGCCCAGATGCGGTGTTCATTTTTACCTCTACCAATAAGGTCTACGGGGATACCCCCAACTTCTTGCCCCTTCAAGAACTGGAAACACGCTGGGAAATTGCAGCGGATCATCCCTTCTTCATTGGCATTGATGAGTCGATGTCTATTGACAATTCTAAACACTCGTTGTTTGGAGCCTCTAAGGTGGCAGCAGATATTTTGGTGCAGGAGTATGGCAAGTATTTCGACATGAAGTGTGCCAGCTTCCGGGGCGGCTGTTTAACGGGGCCTGCCCATTCTGGGGCCAAGTTGCATGGCTTTCTGGCCTACTTGATGAAATGCACCCTCACAGGGGAGTCTTATACTATCTTTGGCTATCGGGGCAAACAGGTGCGGGATAACATCCACAGTTATGACTTGGTGAATGCCTTCTACCATTTCTATCAGCATCCTCGAAGGGGTGAGGTCTATAACATTGGGGGTTCCCGACACAGCAACTGTTCGATGCTAGAGGCGATCGCCATTTGTGAGGAGCTGTCGGGGAAGAAACTGCAATATAGCTACACCGAGGATAATCGCTCTGGAGATCACATCTGGTACATCTCCGATGTAGGGAAATTCCAGTCCCACTACCCAGAATGGCAGTATAAATACAACTTGCGAGACATTCTAGTAGACATCTACCAAGCACAGGTCTCTCGGGTTGTGGAGAGCTGACCTCAGCTGATGCGGCCTTTGCCACCTTTGCGGCGATGCGTTCCCTGGATCTCGGCTATTCTGGTCGCGATCGCCGGTCTAGTAATGCTTCTGGGAATTTCTACCCTGAGGAGTGATCAGCTGTTGGTGCCGTCGAACCAACCTTGGTCAGTGGTGGGACAGTTTAAAGCCAACAGTGCCTTTCCCTTTGAAGAACGGGGATATCGGGTGCTACGAGAACAGCGACAAGACCCAGGCTTGCTCCTCTGGGGTTCCTGGCTAGGGGACGATCGCCTCACGGGTAGACTGATCTCTCCGATGTTTAAAGCACCGCTGATCCTCAAGCTCTACATTGCGGGTTATCCCAACGGCGAGGGGAACCAATTACTGTTAGAACGCCAGGATACCCATGCCCAACTGGCGCTAAAGTTGTTGCGTCCTGCAACCGAGAAGTGGCTGGATACCCGCTGGTTGCTGCCCCTCGATTGGCAGGGAAAACCAACACGGTTGGTAGCGGTGGATGGTTCCCAGACCCACGGGGGGTGGCTGGGGATTAGTTCCCCTCTCCAGTCCAATGGCTTCAGTTGGCTGCAATTTCAATTGCCGATGCTGGTGATCCCCCCCTTGTACCTGCTGCACTTTCTCTTATTTCTGGTGCCTGGTTTAGGGCTGGCAATCTGGCTCCGGCAACACCACCCCTATCCCAACTCCTGGCTGGTGATGGTGGGGGTGCTGTGGAGTTCACTCCTGGGCTATCTAGGCTTCTGGATCTATTTCCTCAACTATATCCTGGGCTTTCTCTTTAGTCTGGGGATAATCCTGACTAGTGGGATCGTGCTGGGGCAGTCGGTGCGGCATCGATTTCCAGGCTCCGAGCGCAGTCAATCCTGGAGACTCCCCACGGATATCCTTGTGCCCTTGCTGCTGATGTTCTGTACGGGGTTAGTTTTATCTAGGGGTGCTCTATGCCCACACCGAACCGTCGGTGAAACTGGATGAACTGATTCAGGTCAGGTTTTTTGATGATTTTCCGGGGGATAACATTATCCCTCGCATGTTTGCGGAGCGGCTCTACAAGGGCATAGATCCCCGCCATCTCCATGGAGACTGGCAGAGTAGCGATCGCCCGCCCTTGCAGGCGGGAATGATTCTGTTACAACGCCCCCTGATGAATTTGACCCATTGGAGTGGGGGGTTACAGTACCAAATCCTGGCCACGATTATCCAATGCAGTTGGGTACCTGCAACCTGGTCGTTGTGTCGAGCATTGTGTCTGCCTCGGCGTATCCTGGCAATGGTGCTGGCATTTAGTATCTTTTCGGGTTTCTATCTCTTTAACAGTCTGTTTGTCTGGCCGAAATTTCTTGCTGGAGCCTTAACCATTCTGGCGGTGACGATACTGGTGACGCAAATTCGCCGGGGTCAACGTCCCACTTGGCTTCAGGTCATTCTGGGGGCGATCGCCCTGGCCTTGGGGTTGTTGGCCCACGGGGGCGTGGTGTTTACGATGCCGATCTTGTTTGTCGCCTTGCTGGTGCCTGCCTACTTCCCTGGCTGGCCACGGGCGATCGCGGGGTTAGCCCTGTTATCACTGCTGGTTGCCCCGTGGAGTGCCTATCAGAAATTCTATGAACCGCCGGGAAATCGCTTAGTGAAATGGCATCTTGGCGGGGTGATTCCCATTGATCACCGTTCTACTTGGCAGACGATTCGGGACTCCTATCAAAAGCTGACCTTCCCCCAGGTGCTGAGTCATAAATGGGACAATGCCAAAACCTTGCTGGGGAGTTGGCGGATTTCAAGACCTAATTGGCGGCAACTGGGCGATCGCTCGACGTTTAATACGTGGCGAGAAGAAGAGTTTTTCTATGTCTTCAAAGCCCTGGGGATTTTGAACCTAGGTTGGCTGCTGGCATTGCGTCCCATTCCAGCAAGAATGCGTCGCCAACGATATGAACGTCAATTCGTCTGGCTGCTGTTAGGGGCGGGGTTATCTAGTTCTCTGGTGTGGATTCTAGCGATGTTTGGGCCGGGAACCACCGTTATTCACCAGGGTTCCTATGCCACCATGACCTTGCTGTTTGTAGGCTTGTCAATCCTGATGAGTCGCTTGCCTCAATGGCTGGCAGCGTTACTCTTAGGAATCCACATTGCTTCCTTTTTTGTGATTTGGATTCTGACCACTCCCAATCTTCCCGCCCATACGCTCCTGGGAGCTCCTAATTTCTTGGCAATCCTGATAGCAGTTTTAGCAACGGTTGGTATGGTTAAAATTTTGAGTGATCTAGCCCATACTGGCGCGATTACAGGATCGCTCAACCTCTCTAGGGGCGGATAAAAACCCTTGATTGTGAATCTCCTAGAAGTCAGATTCCTCGTCTGCTTGCGGCGTTGAAAATAAGCGGAGTTTTAGCGCTCCGCCTCTTTTACTCAGTTACGCCACCAGTAGCTTGAGCGCACAAACCAAAGGGAGAAAAATACAAAAAAGATCGATGAATTACTGCTACTTATTTCCTGTAGGAAACAAGCTTACAAGGAAGGGTAAGTATAGTAAAATCCCCTTCTTTGTAAGCTTGGTAGCGATCGCGGTACATTGAAGTGTCAGGGAACTTGTATCTATTGCAGATAAAGTGGGGGAATTATTTCCCAACCAAGCGCTAAAGCCTAATGCACTAATGAGGTGGCAGCTCGATCCCATGCATCCTTGACCGCATGTTTAGCTTTTTCCCATGTTAGATTTCCGCTCTGCTTCGCTTCATAATCACGCTGTAAATCTGACTCAATATCGCTGTAACCTCGACCACTATGTCCATACTGGGCATATCCTTCATAGCCCGTTCGATAGGCAAGTTGATAATCTTCGTAGCTTGTCCCTGCCTCAACGTAAGGACGAGAACTATAGTTCTCCCGCCAATGATTATCTTCTAAAGTAGGATTAATATGCTCAGCTGTGCTCTTACCAGCTAAACCCCCAACCACAGATCCGACCACCGCCCCAACTACAGCTCCAACTGGACCAGCAACTACACCACCAACCACTGTGGCTACAGTACCAGCACCTGCGGCTCCCACACCTGTTCCCAAGGGATGTGCTCCTGGTTCTCCAGAAATTGGATCACGGTTAGCATTGATTTGATCGGGGGAATTTGTATTCTCGTGATTCATAGTTCCTTTTCCTCCACTTTGGCAGTTGAATAGTTGCGACTTTTAACGCTGATACTATTCTCTTTTCTGATTTCTGGTATTACTGTGACAGGCGGTTAATTGATTTCTTGTATGACATGGGTGAATTGGTTTAATACGATATAAAATGTGACTGGAGATGCACTCTAGAAGCTGATCAATATTCAAAATACAGCGACGTGCAAAGTTAACCTGGATTGATCACCAGCGTCATTCAGGGGCGTTTGCAAGAGAGAATTGGAAGAGGATGATGCTCTACCCTACCAACTCCCTGCCATCCGTGAGGATCTCCAAAAATAATCTAACCGTGCTAGAGCTAATGCTCAAACACACCCTGGTAGAGCAACAAATCTAAAGACACCAGGGTGGGCAAACACTGGAAACAATCCTGAGCCAGTTGCCAGCGATCCTCCCGTTGCAGCATCCCGATCAGCTTTTCTCGAAGGCTCAATAGATAGCGCACATCATTGGCGGCATAGCGTAATTGGGCTGGAGATAAAGCTGCCGCATTACCCCAATCGGAACTTTGCGAGCTTTTGTCTAGTTCTACCTGTTCCAGCTCCATCACCAACTCCTTGAGTCCATGTCTGGGGGAGTAGGTACGGGCGAGTTTACTGGCAATTTTGGTGCAAAAAAGAGGCTTGACTTCAATGTTGAGATGGTGGCGAAACGCTGCCACATCAAACCGAGCATAATGGAAGACTTTGACGACTGTGGGTGCGGTCATCAAGGCTTTTAAATCGGGGGGCACTGGTTTGTCCTTGTTGAATTCTTACCACTGTTACCTTGCCCTGGGGATCACACAACTGCACCAGACAGAGGCGATCGCGATGCATCAGTAAGCCCATAGTTTCCGTATCTACTGCGATCGCCGCCGCCGAGAGGTACTGGGTAAGCATCTGATCGCTCAGATCGCGATCGCAAATCTCAAAGTCTTCAAATTCCATAAAGGGTAAGTCCGTTAAGTTGAAATCATTCCTGGGGAAGCTTGCTTTCTAAGCAACTAGATTTTTACTAAGCATATATTCTCGCTAACTAGAACCGTTGCTTTCACCCTAAAGGTGCGAAGCGCGTGGATTGCTAACGACCCCGTTCACCCGCCGCCGACAACCTCTCAGACCCAACCAACCAACTTTATACGGTCGGTGTACATCGAGCTTGTTATACCCGATCACTCTTGCACTTTCGCCAACTTGCGATCCTCCGTAGTTATCTAAATTACCGGTCCCGAAGGCTCAGTGCGATAGCTTAAGTGTTCGAGATTGTACTCAACTGTGTCACGCATATCGCGAAGCGTGAATTCTGTTTCAGAGACCGCTTCACACTTACGCAAATCCACCGTACCGCTATCCTTTGTCTTTTCTAAAAGGTTTGGAAATTCAGTCTTCAAGTTTTGTGCTATGTCCGCAGCTATAGCAGCATATTCAGCCTTGTCGGTGACGTAGACAATGCTCAACCATAGCTCATAAGGTTCTTCAGGAAGCAATTCGTCTTGGGGTTCATAAGATAGCCGAAAAGACAAGATTCCAGAAGAATTTCTCTTTCCTTCCCTCTCGATGTAATTAGAAACGTAACAAAGTCTTTCCACAAGACTGTTTGGTAGAGCAATGCGACGATATCTCACAGCGAGCCAACTCTGAAGGGTTTGGCGGGTGATGAGACTGTAGGTTTGATCAGGCTGGATTGCCTCAAGTGAATTTTTCTGAACTATAACCCTTCTTGAGGCGATTAGTTCAATCCAAACAGTTTGTCCATTGTGTATGTAATCTAGGTGCAGGATGCGTGGATTTTTCCCATGAGTGTAGTTCCCATTGTGTTCCCCTAGAATGCGAGAAAAAATGAATTCTACAACAGGTTCAGTATCCAAATTGTCATTGGCGATATCGCAATCGTGGGATATTGCTATAGCCAGCTCAGTATCAAGTGCATTGGTCAAGCCCACTGACTGAAAATCTTTCTGAGCCAGTACGCTACCTTGTCGCCATATGGTGTTTCGAGACCAAGGCATTTCTTGTACTAACTCCTCTCATAGATAGCCACAGAAGACTCGCCTAATACATCGTCGAGTGATCTTAAGTGTTTGCCAGTACCCTTAGGCTCGCGACGGGTCTGCGCTTCTTTATCGGCTATTACTTTGAGGGTGGCTAAAGCCGCTACAGGGTCTTCATCTGTCTTGAGTATATCGAGCAAGGACCGCCCGTTTAAAATTGGACGATGCACCAATTTATCTAGACGGATGATGTTTGCTTGATTAAATTTGTCTGCGGCGCGAGACAACTGCTGAATACGTATTACTGCTTCTCCCTTTGGCTCTTGTCCTGCCAGCCAAGCATAGACCGTAGGACGAGTGACCCCAAGAATAGAAGCCAGATCAGACATATTTACAGCAAATACATCACGGATGTTTGCAATATGCTCCGCAGGGGATCGCATATCAATCTGCTTCGCTCCAGAAGGTTCGACATGTATACGTGGATAATGAAATCGGTTTAGTACCTCAGCTGTACTATGTGCAGTCATGATGCCACCAGTACCTGCTGTCCAAATCAATAGATTAACCCCTAATGCGATGTGTGCATGAGGACTAAAGGTGTCTATACGATGAAGAGAAGCCTGGGAATAGGGTTTAGGTATTGTATTCATATTCTTAAGCCCATTTTTCTCTAGCGTAGTCAGTCACCGAAACCTTGAAAGCATTTGTGATGATGTCATGCGCCTTCAAAAGTTGATCTTCAATTTCTTTGAGATCGAAACTGTTTCGTTTAACAACAAAATAGTCAGTATCTAGCACAGCATTCCGACCATTAATCTCTTTAAACCGGGCTTGTAGTTCAAGTTGTAACGTAATCAAGTCAGGTGACAAAGCTAATGCTCCATCCGTAATAACCGCTCTAGCAACTAAATTGCCCTCCTCGATAACTGTGACAGTCTCAGTAAAGCTATGGTTTAGACGACCCTGTAGATGCGCAGAAAAGCCCAGCAAAGATGGGTTTAAGTATTGTTGTAGCGTGTCATTACTCAGCGGCACAATAGCATCAAGATAACGAAGTCCAATCCGTTCAACATAAGCCAACTCAACAATTTCGTGAACCAGGCTTAAGCCAAAGATGGTCTTCTGTAAGAAGTCTGCGAAGGTGTCGTATATAGTAGTGTTAAAAACCAAGGCATTTGAGAGCAATAGGTATCCTTCAGTGCGCTTAGCATTCATGAAGCTCCAGCGCATGTGCTGCTGAGGCTGAACATCTGGTTGTGATTCGTCCAGTCGGCGAATTGTGAGTTCAAATTGATTTTCGGCTTGAAAGTCAGGGAACCCACCTCGGCGCAGGCGCTCCTGCAAACGAGCAACATAATCCGACATTTGAGCAATTGGGTTAAATTGCACTTGAGCCAGTGTGTAGAACACGGGCGCAAAACTCATTTTCGGCGCTACTGTTTTCATATATCAAAAGGATGCCCAGAGATCCCATTTTACACCTCACTTTACACTTTCGCAAAGATCTTCCTTTCTAAGTAACTAGATTTTTACTAAGCATATATACTCACTAATGAGAACCGTTGCTTTCACCCTGAAGGTGCGAAGCGCGTGGATTGCTAACTATCAATTGCTTCCACCAGCAACCAATTGCCCGACTGATTGTAGCGCCCCCAGAGACTTAAAGACTGCTGATCGGCAAGAGTCTGTAATTGCTGATCGACTTCAGGTCGCAGGGTAACCAAGCTCCAGGGGGGAGATGTCAGTGCCCCCCCGCCTGGAATCGTCAGTGTGTAATTTTGGAGTGACTGACGCTGAAAAGTGCCCGAAAAGCGTTGAGCTGTGGCTGAGGGGGGAGCGAAAACAAGAGGGGCGGGGCAGTAGCCATCCAGGGGATACTGATCGGGATGGGCTAAGTAATAGGACTGCCAAGCGTGCCAGTCTGGGTGATCCGGTGGCAGATTCAACAACGGAACCACCGCTGCCGGAGCGATGGCATCTTCTAAGAGAGCTGCCTGGATATCTTGAACGGCTAAATCTCTCGGTTGACACCCCTGCTCAATACACAGTGCCGCTGCCATACCTGCCGCTTGACCAATTCCCAAGACCACCGGTTGCAGGCGCGTTGCCCCGTTGGCGATGTGGGATACGGAAATATTTTTCTCGCAGACCAGCAAGCCATTTACCGTTCTCGGCACCAGCGATCGCCAGGGAATTGTAAATGGGGTTCCTGTCCAGCGCCCGCCCCAGCGAATTGACTTCGGTTGCAAGGGAATATCCCCACTGGGATAGTGGTGATCGTTGGCATAATTCCCAATGGCGATCGCTTCGATCCGACCTTGATCATTGATGGGGAGGGCAGCAACTTGTCCGCCGGGTAGGGGCAGTAGATCCTGCTCTCGAATCGTGGTCAGTCCTTGAAGGCGGCGGCTTTCGCGATAGTAAGGATGGAGGGCATAGGCTCCACCTCCGGGGGCGTCAGGTACCTGTGGGAACGGGGACTCTGCCAGTCCATAGCGTCGTCCCAGTTGAGTTTGAATGAAATGGGCAAAGTGTTGGGTGTGGAGCCAACTCTCTTGGAGAAAGGCGGCTCGCTCTGACGCGGCCCCGATTAATCGCCCTACGCCTTCCCCATAGTCATTGCCCTGAATCGGCCAGTTAATCATGAAGCGATCGCCGGGGAGGCGACCATAGTTGAGAAATGACTCGGCCCCATAACCTTCCCAGGCTCTGGTGAACGGTTCTGGGCGATCTCCTAGGGGTGGGGGAATTTCGGGAGCCATGGCTCCCTCACCATAGTCCTGCATCACCACAACCCAGGTCGGAGCTTGCACTGGATAGCGTGCAGTCAAGTCGTTGGGGGTGACGGGCGCACTTGGTTCCTCAAAGGTTGATTGCAGTTCCCAGCCCCAACGGTGAGGGACTTCCCCCAGGGCCAGCAAATCCCCCAATTCGGTGCCATCGATCACTACTTGGGCATGGATGGTGTAGTTATGGCATCTCACCCCCGTAATCTGAGTATCCTGACGCAGCACTTCCAGGGGGATCTGCCCAGCAATCCACTGTAATTGGGGCAACTCTGCTACCCAGTCAGCAAAGATTGCGGCTCCCACCTGAGGATCATAGGTGAAGAAACTCACCCAGCCATGATCAAGCCCACCGGGTTGCCGCCGCTGCAATTCCTGCACCCAGGCTCCCCAAATTCCTGTTTGCCAAGCAGCCAGTTCGTTACCATCGGGGGCACTCACCCCAGCAGTTGTCAACATTCCCCCCCAGCCAGGGATACTCACTGACCAAAACCGTTGGGATGCCGCGCCGAGCTGACTGAATCGCGGCGGCGGTGCCGCCAGTGCCGCCCCCAATCACGAGGACATCGGTTTCAAGAACGGTATGGAGACTCATCTCTAAGGGAGCTAGGGGATTGATGATTTTACTGGTCAGACAGCTGAGAACATTCCTCAGACTGTCAAATGCTGTTTCTGGGATGCTTGCCCGACACACCATCGCCAAAAGCCTTGGGCGATAACTGTATCTGGATCACAACACCGTTCTGATTAACAGCTGTTGCCAACCGGGCAAGGCGGTTAAGGTTGCCAAATCTAAGGTTTGTCCATAGGCGGCTGAATAGTTAGAAAAGCACGTCACCCAGTCCAGCACCGTTTCTGTTCGCAGATAGGGGGTGTAGGTGAGAGATTTTTCCAGGCATTGAACCATCTCTAACAGATAGCCTGTGAGATAGAGACGCCAGGCAGACCAAACCAAGGTGTTATAACGGCACCGAGGCTCAAGCTGCCGAATGGCCTCCGGCAGGTCAGACCGCTTAAAAAAGTGATCGCGCACGCTCCAGGCTTCCTCAGTTTGGAGTCGGGTGTTGAGGGAGTCATTCTGCCCATGCTGTCTGTACCAAACGGTGACCTGCGGTAACCAGGCTGTCTGGCAGCCTAACAAGGCGAGCCGCTGGAGCAGATCAACATCACCAGCTTGCCGAAAGCTGGTATCAAAACCCTGCGCCTGACGCAGCCAAAATCGTCGAAACAACATCGCACTCAAAAACGCGGGCATCTGCAAAATCCAGGTCGGTAGATCGAGCGTCGGGGCTTGATGCCAAGGTTCCACATCCCCGAGGTGCTGACCGTCTTGATCAACAATCCGCCAGCCACTATGCACCATGCCAATCTCAGGCTGGCGCTCCATACAGTCAACTTGCAATGCCAATTTTTCGTTGAGGCAAACATCATCCTGATCGAGAAAAGCAATGAACTCTCCCCGCGCCATCTCTAGGCCGCGATTGCGAGCACTGCCAACCCCCTGATTCTTTTGGTACACATACTGAATGCAATGCTGGTAGGGCTTTAAAACCTGGGGGGTGCAATCTTGGGAACCGTCATCGATGACAATAATTTCGGCGTGAGAGTAGGTTTGATTTAAGACACTCTCAATGGCTTGGGTAATGTAGCGATCGCCATTATAAGCTGGGATGATGACGCTAACTAAGGGAACTTCAGTGACCGACACGATAGGGCTACTGCCTCACCTCAGATGCTCCAGACCTTCAGTATTACGGGTGAATTGATCGATAAAGATACTCATCACCGTGCGATCGCGGATTTTCAAATTAACGTGCACAGACATGCCAGATTGCAAACTAATCTGGTGACCGGTTTGCGTTTTGAGGAATTGCTGATCTAAGATCACTTTCCCTGGGAAGGTATAGGTATTGAGCTGTTTAGCAGGATCCGGCGGCAGGGCATCCGACCCCAGTGAATATAACTGGCCATGAATTTGGCCAAACTCGGTGAAGGGGAAAGAGTCAATTCTCACATCGGCCTCCATGCCTTCACGAATAAAACCCACGTCACGGTTGGTGATGTAGACCTTAGCGATCAAACTGTTGCTCGGGACAATTTTGACCACAGGTTCACTGGCGTTGACCACCGTACCTGGCCCCCCCTGGAGATCAAACACAACTCCATCCACAGGCGAGCGAATATCCTGGTATTGGAGCGTTAGCTGGGCTTGACTCAATTGCGCATCAATACTTGAGATTTGTTTTTTATTGTCAACAATAGCTTTCGAGAGCTGGCTGTCAATTTGGGCAATGGTTTTTTTCATTATTAGCAATTTGGGTGAGGGAGTCTTTTCTGGAGACATCTTGGGTGTTTTGTAGCTGATCTCGCGCCTGACCGATGGCCGCCTGGATGCGACCTTGCTCTTGGGTGAGCTGCTCCACCTCCCCTCGATTCGTGCGGACGGTCTGCAACTGATTCAGATATTGCAATCGGGAAATTACCCCCCTCCGTCACCAAGCTTTCCAAGTCCTTGAGAATTCCCTGGTTAACCTTGAGCACATCCCGTGATCGAGACAACTGTGCCTGATTGGCACTCAATTGCTTCTCTAGCTGGGCAACCTGCGCCTGAGCTGCTGAGCGCCGGGAGTTGAGTTCTTCTTGACTCGATTGCAGACGTTCTCGTTGGTCGGAATTGAGGCTCCCAGACCCATTGTCCCTTAACAGGGTTCGATAATAGAGATTTTCAGCCACCAGAGTGTTACGGCTTCTGGCGAGATCCGCCAGTTCTGGCTTTAGTTTCAGCTGAGCAATTGTCTGCTCACTGAGATTCATGGGGGTGGAGCTTTGAATCAGCGCTTGGTAAAAATTATTTTCCTGGATCACTGCCGTTCGCACTTGTTGCAGGGACTTCACCTGCGCCGCTGCGGAAGTCGCCTCTAAACTGAACAGCAGATCACCCTGTTTGACGGTTTGCCCATCTTCGACATTAACAGTCTTGATCACCCCAGGAACTGGCACCTGAACTTCCTTCACAGATCCATGGGGTTCCAGGGCACCGGTGGCTTGTACGGATTGATCAATTTTGGCATTAAATGCCCAGACGAGACCGGTGGTGACGCAACCCAATATTGCCCAGAGAATGGCACGAGACCAATAACCGGGTTGTTCCAAGACCACTGACTTGTCAAAACGGGGTTGATAGGATTTAAGCAGCGGTAACGTGAGCTTCGGGGGTAAAGTCATCACGGGCGGTTTATCTGCCAATGACTTGCCATTCTGAGGCTTGCGACCGTTCTGGGGCTTTTTGGATCCATTTTGATGATTCACGGTGTCAGACTCCTGGCAATAGGTTGACTTAGATCTCAGACTCTTGTTGCTGATACAGACAGTAGTAAAGACCTCTGAGGCTCATGAGTTCATGGTGGGTTCCCTGCTCGACTACGGAACCCTGATCCATCATTAAGATAATATCGGCACTCTTAATGGATGGCAGGCGGTGGGTGATAAAGAAAACGGTACGATCCTTAAAGGCCACCTTGAGGTTTTCACAGACTTGGTGCTCGGCATTATAATCTAAGGCGCTGGTGGCTTCATCCAGAATTAAGAGGCTAGGATTTTGGAGAACCGTACGGGCGATCGCTACCCTTTGTCGCTGTCCCCCAGAAAGCGCTGCTCCCCGCTCACCCACATTTGAGTTATAGCCAATGGGCAGGTTCATAATAAAATCATGGGCATAGGCAATCCTTGCAGCCTCAACGATTTGCTCCGGTGTTGCATCGGGATTGGTCAAGGCAATGTTTTGCTGTACCGTTCCATCAAACAGTAGGGTATCTTGCAGCACCACCCCAATCTGAGCTCGCAGGGAGTGGAGTTCGACCTTACCAATATCATATTTATCAATAACAATTCGACCTGCTTCTAAGTCATAAAGGCGGGTTAACAGCTTCACGAGGGTACTTTTGCCAGAACCACTCTGTCCTGCAACCCCGACAAAAGCACCGTGGGGGATATTAATACTGACGTTGTTGATTTGCCAAGACCCTTGGGGCTTGAAGCGGAAAAAGACATTTTCGTACCGCACCGAGCCCTTGATCTGGGGCATAGGAATATTGTCCCTGCCGGTGGTCTCGACTTCCTGAGGGGTATCAATAATATCGCTGAGGCGATCCAAGGAGATTGAGACTTCTTGAAAGTTCTGCCACAACTGCATCAGACGGATCAGTGGCCCTGTAGCATAACTATCAATAATCCGGAAGGCAATCAGCTGGCCCACGGTGAGTTGATTGTTCACCACAAGATACGCACCCACCCAGATCAGCAGGATGTTCGACAATTTATTGAAAAAAGTACCGAGGGAATTAGCGGTGGTGGAGGTCATCACGGTCTTAAAGCCAGCACTCACATAGCGGGCATAACGGTCCTGCCACTGCCAGCGAGCATTCAACTCAATGTTTTGGGCTTTCACAGTCTGAATGCCGGAGACAACCTCAACCAGATAGGCCTGGGTCTCCCCGGCGCGGGCTGCTTTAGCCCGCAGTTGCTGACGCCTCAGCGGGGAGGCAATCGCCGTGAGAATGCCAAACAAGGGCACCACCGAAAGAGCAATCAGGGTCATGGGGACGTTGTAGATAAACATCACAACGATATAAATGACCGAGAAGACTGAATCTAGAACCGCCGTGAGGGCAGTGCCCGTGAGGAACTGGCGAATGGTTTCGAGTTCATTCAGGCGGCTGGCGATATCCCCCACAGGGCGCTTTTCAAAGTAGCTCAAGGGCAGACGCAGTAGATGGTCGATCACCTCCGTGCCCAAGTTCATGTCAATCCGGTTCGCCGTGTCCACAAACAGGTAAGTCCGAAGGCTACTGAGAATCCCTTCAAAAATAGCCATTACAAGCATTAGAACACCGAGGACATTAAGGGAATCTAGTCCACCAGTATTAATGACCTTATCAATGATGATCTGGAATAGCAGCGGCTGCCCCAAGGCAAAGATTTGCACAAAAAATGAGGCAATGAACACCTCAATTAACACCCGCGAGTGGCGCTTAACGGAGGGCAGAAACCATTTCAAACTGAACCGCTGCTGTGGGGTTTGTTTGGTGAGTTTCAGCAGCAGTACCTCTCCTGAATCTCCCCACATTTCAGCAAACAAATTGGGTCTCTGCCGCAGCAGCCCACTTTCTGGACTGGCAAGGACAAATTCCCGGTCACTGATTTCATAGAGAATGGCAAAGCTATCTTGCCAGCGAATCAGCGCTGGGGTTTCGATGCGACTCATCTGCACCACGGGGATGGTCACCAATTGGGAGTGAAGACCCTGGAGTTCGGCGATCGCCCCACAGAGTTGGAGGGAAATATTGCCAGTGCGTTGGGCTTGGTCGGTAATGATGCGCCTCACCGTATCACGCTGCAGGCGAAAACCCAGAAATTGGCTGAGCATCTGAAAACAAGCGATCGTCGCATCGACAGGCCCCCTGGCTGAGATCCAGGGGTAATGGGTCTTCTCTGACTGGGGGATACTATCAGGATCCGCCGCCAGATCTTCATCTGTGGCGTAGGGTACGACTTCACCATGAACCGGGACAGGAGCAGACTCTAAGGCCGTGGCGGTCAGTTGGCGATCAAATTCCACCTTGGGAAAGCCGACGATCCGAATGCTCTCTGTGCCCTCGGAACTGGGGGGTAGCTGGATGCTAGCATCGACGAGACGGTGGCCCACATCCTCAACCGAGGCGACCCCACCACTGATGAACCAGAGATACTCCGGATCTAATGGCTGTAGTAGTTTGCGATCGCTGGGGAGATTGCGGACGATCGCTTCTGCTTGGAGGTTGAAGGTGAGGTCTTTGAGATCCGTGGCCCCATCGGCACGGCGTTCCAGTTCTCTGCCCAGGAGATCAAAAACTTCCACCCAACCACAGCGACTGCGAAAAGCTTCGACCAGAGCTGGCTCTTGAGCCAGCAGACCACGAAATTCCGCTGCTTTCAGCACCAAGCAGGTGACCTCTGTGGAGGCAATCACGGTTTCGCAGGGGAATCCCCGGAGTAAGCTCTCCCAGCCTACAATTTCCCCTGGCTTGAGGATATTGAGGGTTCTGAGCAGTTGGGTGCGGGGGTCTTGAGCCAGCAGTCGTCCCTGTCCTTCATAGATCAGGGCGATGTGGGGAGGCATGGTTTCCTGGACACAAATCTTCTGTCCAATTCGATACCGCAAGAGTTGGAGTTTCTGGGCCAGTTTTTCTAATGCGTTTGGAGAGAGCTGGCTAAACGGAGGAACCTGTGCCAGAAACTCTTGGATTGCACTCTTGGTGTATTTCATTCAATTGCCAACGATGAATGCGGGCAAGCAAAAACCAGGGTTTGAGTAGCCCTCATTATAACTTCCCCGGATTGATGTCAATTTCCCCAAAGAGCGGGGCTAGCCCCCACTGCATCAGGGATCGTTTGCACAAAATCGCACAATGCATGGGCGAGGTGCAGCTTGCTCACCAAGGGAATGGTCGTCTGCCGTCCCTGGCGATCGAGGAAAACAGCTTGGTTTTGTTCACTCCCAAAGCCACTATCTGGTTGGTCGATGGGGTTGGCCGCGATCGCGTCTAGGTGTTTTTGCTGCAATTTTGCCAGAGCCGGGGGAATGATCTCGCCGGTTTGAGCTGCAAAGCCCACTAATCGCTGATGGGGTTGTTTATTAATACTCAACTCCCCCAGAATATCCGGTACCAATTCTAGTTCTAAGGTGGAGGGCAGCGATCGCTTCGGTAATTTCTCAGGGCTGTAATGGCGTGGTTTAACATCGGCAACAGCAGCGGCCATAATCACCCAGTCCACTGTTGGAAACTGACTCACCATCACCTGGCGCATCTGTGCCGCACTGGTAATCGCGATCGCGGTTATCCCTTGGGGAGGTTCCCAGGAAATGGGGCCATGAACCAGCGTCACGTTGGCACCTCGGTGTAGCGCTGCCTGTGCTAAGGCTAAACCCATTTTGCCCGTGGCTGGGTTGCCAATAAACCGCACCGGATCAAAATGTTCGCGGGTGCTGGCAGCACTGATCAACAGATGCTTATTGGCCAGATCTCGCTGTCCCTGGGAGTACAGCAGGGATTGGATCTGGGCTAGGATCTTTGTGGGTGTAGCCATCCGTCCGGTGCCGACGCGATCACAGGCCAAAATTCCAGCCTCCGGGTCGGCCCAGTGATAGCGAAGCTGGGTCTGAAGCCGTTGGTGGTTTTGCTGCACCACTGGTTGTTCCCACATGTCGGTATTCATAGCTGGTGCCAACAGGATCGGACAGGTGGAGGCCAAAACCGTATTGGTTAAAAGATTATCTGCCAAGCCGTGGGCTAGCTTGGCGAGGGTATTGGCTGTTAAGGGGGCAATGACCAAAAGTTCAGCCCATTCCCCGAGTTCAATGTGGAGGGGGCGGGGCAGAGGTTGCCAAAAATCGGCATCGGTGAAGGCGGTCTGGCGGGACAGGGTTGCTAAGGTGAGGGGGGTAATAAATGCCTCAGCGCCTCGCGTCAGCAGGACACGAACATTGGCACCTAATTTTGCCAGGGTCGAAACTAGGTCGCAGACTTTATAGGCTGCAATTCCTCCCGTGATGCCGATGAGCACTCGCCGTCCCTGAATATTCACGCTTCGTCGTAGGCTTCTAAATCCAGCAGATGTAGGTAGGGAGCTGCCAATTCCGGACGCTGGAAGGCGATCGCCCGCAGGCGGTGCCAATCCTCTAAACCTTCAAAGACGTTGGTGTATTGATCTTGCTCCAAGCGCTTCGCCAACTGTTCAACTTCAGCCACATTCAGGGCGGCGATATCCTGACTGGAAATGGGAGTTGCAATCATAACAGCAGCCTCGCTAAAACGTGTCTTTTCAGCCATCTTGGCAAACCAGCAAACCAGGGAGTCTCTTCCCCTTTGCCTATTGTAGGGGATAGCTTGGGCTGCGTCCGGGATTCATGGGACAATGGGCAAACTGAAGCTGTCTGTCAAGTAGCTATCCATCGGTAACGGTGCAGATTTAGTTATGAGCGACTCCTTCTTCAAAAACCTGCCTGTTCTCCGCCATTTATGTCCAAGACTTATACCGTTGAAATCCAACACCGAGGCACCTGCCACACCCTCACGGTGCCTGAGGATCAAACCGTTTTAGAAGCTGCGAACCAAGCTGGCTTAGAGCTACCTAGCTCGTGTTGTGCTGGGGTCTGTACTACCTGTGCGGCTTCGTTGGTAGCAGGAACGGTGGATCAGAGCGATGGAATGGGTATCAGCCCTGAAATCCGAGATCAAGGTTATGCCCTGCTGTGTGTTTCCTATCCCCGTTCCGATTTAAAAATTGAGACCGAAAAAGAAGAAATTGTCTATCAACTGCAATTTGGCCGCCCTTCCTAGCGATCACCGCTGGGACTAAACCCGAAATTCGGCCACGCTATCGGTGTAATCAATCGGCAGTACCCCGACGACATTCTCGTGGGGACGAGCAATGATATGGGAGGAACAAAAGACGGTTTTTTCCACGTAGCAGGTGCATTTTTTAGCAGCTTCTACCCCCGCAGCGACGGCAATTTTGACTTCAGAAACACTCCCCCGCACAACGGCAGTATAGTACCCGCCACTGAGTTTTTCCATGCTCACCAAGGTAACGCGGGCAGCCTTACACATTGCATCTGCTGCAGCCAGGGTCGGGGGGAGCCCCCGTGATTCAACCATGCCAACTGCAACTCCCATACATCATCTCCTAGCGGATCGCTAACCCTGAAATCATACAACTAAATTAATGGCACTCCCATCCAGTAAGACGATTAATCCCATGGGTGGGGTGGGTTCATGGCGAACTACTGGGAGGGGTTTGGGGGACAGGGGTGGTACTGGGGCCGATAATCGGATCTGGTGTCACAGAAGCAGGGGTTGACAACAGACTAATTTGAGCCCGAATTTGGTCTTTGTAATTTGCCGGGGCTAAGTTAAAGGCTGTGTTGAACAGTTGGGTTGCTTCCGTCACCTTGCCTTGATCTTTCAGGGTACGGGCTTTCCCAAAGACGGGGCGAAAATCCTGGGGATCGGCTTTCATGGCCTGATCGAAGGTGGCGATCGCCTCACCATAGCGTTCCAGTTTGGTATAGACCTCTCCTAGAAGCACTTGTACCGAGACGACATTGATCCCGTTAGGCTGTACCTGATTCGCCTGGGAGGCTGCTTTCAGCGTGTCTTGCAAGAGACCAATGGCAGCCTCTGGGCGGTTTTGACGCATCAAGAGATCTACTAACCCGTTTAAGGCATAGAGATCCCCTGGTTTGGCCTGCAAAACGTCCCGGTAGGTCTGGGCTGCTCCTTCGCGATCGCCCAAATAAGCTTTGGTTTGGGCCAGGAGCACCGCATAGCTGGTCTGTTCAGGTCTGAGTTTGGCCAGCTTTTCCAAGGGATCGATCAGATCCTTGGGGTCACCCTGCTTAAACTCATTCAGCAGTCTCAGCCGTGTTTCTAACAACCCTTGGAGCGCCGTCAAATTGTCCGGTTCTCGCTGTAAGACCAGGGTGTAGCCGCGTTCCTGTGCTTCTAGATCCGCCTTACGAGAAGTAGGAGCTGTGGCTGCTGCTGAGGGGCTGCTAGCGGATTGGCTGGCTTGAAACGTGCTACTAAGGAGAGGGATCATCGAAAAACCGACAAACCCTAAAACTGACAGAACCAGGGCGATGTTGATTAACCAACGACGCTTCTCAAACACATCTTGGCCTTGAACTCTATCTGCCATTATCAGCGGAAATGGCTTGTTTCCGGTGTCGACCTAGAGGGCTGATTCCGGGAAGGGCTGAAGCCCATCCAGATCCTGCGGTTGTCGAGAGGTTCTCAGTATGATGGTATGAGGCAGCAATACGGATGCGGCAGCGTTATCGCAAGGTCACATTGGTAAAATAAGCTGACTGCTATGATCTAAGCTTCCAATCTGGAACTATCGAAGCGTATGAGTCCCTCGCGTAAGCGGCTCTCTCAGCCCTCCTCCCTCCCCCCATCCTCTGAACAGCAACCCCAGCTTGAGGCTGAGGTAACAACTTCTCCCGCAGCCACGGTACCCCCAGAATCTGTAGCGGCAGCATCTAACCGGCAACCCATGACGACTGCTGCGTCGGAGTCCGCCGTCCCCTCCCCCCTTGACGCTGGATGACCCCCCCCCGGATGATCTATCCGCTTCTGTCTTTCGCCATCAACCAATTCCACCCCCGAGTGAGCCGATGCAATATCGAGCCATTGGGTTGGTTCGAGGGAAGTATGTATCGTCAGACGAACAATTTACCCGCGGTACCTTGATAACGATGGAGGGAACTCAGCTGAATGCGGTTTTGTTGGGGCGGGTCATGAGTCTGGTGAAAAATCATCTCCAGCTCGATCGCGAGTATCTGTGGGTGGTCTATCCCCGAGTTACCCAGGGCCGTTTGGATCAGAGCCTCCACGTGCAAATTGTTGGCGTTTGGGAGCCAGAAATTTTAAATCGCATGGAGATCGGAGCCGACCCAGCAACCTCACCCTCCGTTGTTGACAGTATCCCAGAACCATCTGATGGTTACTTTTCCATCCGCGGTGAAGTTGTCTTTGTAGTACCAGAAACGGAGAATGTGATTGTCAAAATTCAGCAGAGCCCTCGCAAGAAGGGGGAACCGGAGAAAGCATTTAAGTTGAAATTGCAAGGGAATCTCCCACCCAGAGCCCTGGGGTATTTCTGGGATTTAGAGGTGCAGCGACAGGGACATACCCTCCTGATTCAACACGCTACTTCGATCGCGATTGTACCGCCGCGCAAACGGGTCAATCGTCCCAAGGGGGACTCAGGGGTTCCTAGTAAGCCGAGAGTCAACTTTCGCCCTGTGCGGCGCACCGTCAGTACCGCAGTAGCTCCCCCCCGTCGGGAAGCCATTCCCAAACCCATTAAGCGCAATCAGTCAGGAGAGGATAGCCCCTCACAAAATCCTCTTTAGAAGCTCGAAGCCCACTGGTGCCTTGGCCGCTTAAACTTGTCCTGAAGAAGACACTGTTAGGGTGCCCGTCATGCCTGCTGCCGCATGGCCGGGAACTGAGCAGTACAGCTCATAGGTTCCTGATTTGATCGGCACAAAAAACCAGGCAGCGGTGGCAGCAGGCTTCAGTTCGACTTCGTGGATAGCTCCTTTAATTTCAACATTCCCTGCCTCAACTTTCTGATTCCAGATGCTGTCAGCAAAGTCTTTAGCTGTGAAGTAATGCTTTTGGGAACTAGGATTAGTGAGCAGAAGCTTGTAGCGTTTGCCAGCGGTAAATGTGAGCTGACTGGGAAAAAACCGGAATTCATTGGCGGAATTTCCCAAGCGAATTGCCACCTCCGTAAACGGTTGTTGCGCCAGATCGGTGGTTTCTTGGGGGGAGGCAGCAAAGGCCACGGGGGTTGAGATCAGGCAAAACCAGAGGATGATGCCGATGACCAGCCAGGACAGACGGCGAATCCAGCGGCGGGAGAACAATAAAACGGTGAAGGATAACATACACAAGTCCTCCAAGGGATGAATGACCACCCTACTAACGTGAAGGTGAAGGCTAGGGATTGCGAGGACCAGCCGTGACAACCACCAATTGATCGGGGTGTAGTAAGTCTCTGGCGGCTTGATAGATGTCGGCCAAGGTTACGGCCTGGACTTGTTGAGGAAACTGCTGAATTTCTGTCAGCGGCAATCCGTAAACCTGATTCATGAGCAGGGTGTGGGTGAGGGAATCCGGATTTGCCAATTCTACTGGATAGCTGCGGCAGATCGAGCGCTGAGCGGTTTGCAGTTCGGTGGGGGTGACACCGCGATGGCGGAGGTCTTGCAGCAGGGTAATGGTTGCGGCGATCGCCGCTGAGGTATGTTCGGGGGCTGTCTGCATCTCTACCACAAAAGGCCCCGCTTGGATACCGGGTTGGAAATAGCTATAAATCCCATAGGTTAAGCCCTGGCGATCGCGCACCTCTGTCCCCAGACGACTGGCGAGGGTATCCCCCCCCGAGGATCTGATTCAGCACCAGCGCGGCATAAAAGTGGGGATCTTGGCGGTCGATGCCTGGATGTCCCAGGTAGGTGAAGGCTTGGGCTTTGCCGGCAAGGGCTTGATCCAAGGTGGTGGTGTGCGGCGGCAAGGTCACCCTTGGATAGGTCAGCGATGGTTGACGAGGACTGGTTGGCCAGGGGTCAAATTCCTCAGCTAGGTGCGATCCCAGGCTGGTAATCTCAAAATCTCCCACGAGGCAAAGAACGACCGTATCGGGACGATAGTGGCGCTGGTGAAAATTGACTAAATCGGATCGAGTGATGGCTCGGAGACTGTTTGATGTAGGGAACTGATGCCACGGGTGACCCATGGGATAAACCCCTTGCTGAAATAACCGCCGTGCGAGTTGAGCCGGATCATCCAGAGCCATCTTCAGACTGGTCAAGGCTTGTTGGCGGCTCAGTTCTAGTTCGGTGACGGGGAAACTGGGCTGTCGTAGCACTGCTGCTAAGACGGCCACAAGGATCGGCAGATCCGTATTCAGGGCATTCCCCGTGATGACCACCCCTTCCCGATAGGTGTTGAACTCCAGACTGGTGCCTCGATCTGCCAGTATTTGATCGAGGGTCAGCGCATCTTTGTCGGGGGTGCCATTGAGGAGATTCTCGGCGGTTAGCTGGGCGAGTCCAGCCTTCGCCATTGGGTCAAACTCGCTGCCGGCCCGAATGAAGCCACTCAAGGTGACGGTGGGAGTGCTGGCATCACGCAGCATTAGGATCTGTAACCCATTGGTTAGGGTCAAGATCGTGGGTAATGGCTGGGGTAGCTCTGGGGTGATGTCTATCAAGGTGGGTAAATATTGAGATACCGCCGCCGCATCCACAGGGGCACCGACACTAAAGTTCTCTTGGGTTTGGGTTCGGTTGCTGAGGTTGATCTCGGGGTCACCATTGGGGTGAGTGGGTTCAAAGTAGCCCAGGGTTCGGCGCTGGGGATGGAGGTAGATTTTGGCCACCCGCTGGACATCGTCTGCACTGACTTGAGCAATGGCTTGCAGGTAGCGATCGCTAAAGCGGTAATCTCCTGCGGTGGTTTGGTCATTGCCCAACTGCATGGCCTGACTGGTGATATCCCGGTTCCAAAGCACCATCGCCGCTTTTAATTGCCGTTGCGCCCGTTGCACTTCTGTGGGTGTCACCCCATGGTTTTGTACCTTGGCCAGGGATTGCTGGAGCACCTGATCGAGGCGAGCGAGGGAATGCCCCGGTGCCGCGATCGCCGTGAACTGGTACCAGCCCACCCCCGCTAAATTGGCCGGATAGCTGCTAATCTGACTAGCCAGACCCGATTCCACCAATGACTGTTCCAGGCGAGAGTTCCGACCTTCCGTCAAAATTAAATCTAAAATATGGAGGGCAGGGATATCTGGATGGTGGATATTGGGCAAGGGATAAACAACTTCTAGGAGAGCGGCACTGCCCGGTTCTTGTAGATGAATCGCTGACGGCGGCTGGGTTGGAACGGTGGCGGGGCTGGGAGTTGTAACCTGTGGCTGAGGCAGATTGGGGATGGAGCCAAAAATCTCCGTCACCGCTTTCAGGGTGGGGGCGTTGGCGAAATCCCCCACAATCACCAGGACAGCATTCTCCGGTCGGTAGTGAGTACGGTAATATGCCTCCACCTGCGCCACGGTAAAACCCTCCACGTCTGACTGGGTTCCCCCCACAGGCAACCCGTAGGTCAGTTCCGGAAACACAGCCGCCATGACCTTGCGATCCAAGCGATAGGCCGGATCATTTTCGTAGCCTTGTAACTCTGAAATCACCACTCGCTGCTCACTGGCCAGTCGTTCCGAGTCAATCAAGGTATGTTGCATCCGATCTGCCTCCAACACTAGTAGGGTTCGGAGCTGGGTGCGTTCAACGGTGCCAAAATAGGCGGTTTGATCGTAACTAGTAAAGGCATTGGAATCACTGCCCAGGGCACTAAACAGTCGCCCAAACTGAATCGGCCGATTGCGGGTACCTTTAAATAACAAATGCTCCAATTGGTGGGAGATGCCATTCCAGCCGCGGGGTTCATGCTGGGACCCTACTTGATACCAAACCTGTACCGTGACAACCGGAGCAGTGTGGACTTCTTTCGTCAGCACCGTAAGACCATTCGGCAAGCGGCTGTGCTGCACGCCCTGGGTCAGGGAGGGGAAGGGGGGAGATTGCATCAAAAAACTCCAGACAGGAATCGAGAGCCATCCGTACAGGATCAAGGCTCCCAGACAGAGCCAGCAGCCAAGACTCAACCAAACCATCCAGTGTCGTCGGTTCATTGCTTGTCTGAGTTCTGACTCCTGGGGGATGGGGATCAATACCCGGGGGGGCACCGGGGCATGATCGAGTTGACAGTATGGACGACTATAGCTCAACGGTGTCTCCAGGGAATGTTGGGCGAGAAAAGTAGCCTCACCCATGACCGCTGTGGTGAGTCCGTCATAAACTACCTGACCTTCGCTGAGAACAATGGTGCGATCGCACAGTTCCAGTGCCAAGTCTAGATCATGGGTGGCCACCAAGAGGGTGAGGGGCAAATTCTGTAGCAGTTGGATCAACTGTCGCCGAGAACGGGGATCAAGCTGGGCAGAGGGTTCATCGAGTACTAAAATCTGGGGTTGCATGGCTAACACCCCCGCGATCGCCACCCGCTTCTTCTCGCCGCCGGAGAGATGGTTCGCTAATCGTGGGCCATAGGTGTCGGGGTTGAGACCAACCGCCACCATGGCTTGGAGGGCTCGCTCCTTCAGGGTCTTGCCTTGGAGGCCCTGATTTAGCAACCCAAAGGTAATATCTTCCCAGACCGTCGGCATAAAAATCTGATCATCCGGATTCTGGAACACCAAGCCGACGAAGTTGCGAATCACCCGCAAATGCTGGGGCACAATTTCCCAGTCTCCGACAACAATTTCACCCTGCTGCGGCAAGATGATGCCATTGAGATGCAGCAACAAGGTCGATTTGCCGGAGCCATTCGCCCCCACTAGTGCCACCCGCTCTCCGGCTTTAATCGCCAGGTTAATTTCCTGAAGCGCTGGAGTGCCATCGCCATAGCTGTAACTCAGTTGGCGAATTGAAATCGGGGAATGATGCATGGGCCGGGGATCAACTTGGGAGAAGGGGGTGAAGCACTTGACCTAGCACCACGAGGCTGATCGTCACGACCAATGCCCAGCGATCCGTGTGTCCTGGGATCGCTGGGATTTCCATGGGCAGTTGCCCTGTATACCCCCGCGCTTGCATGGCTAGATGCACTCTCTACCCCCCGTTCGTAGGTGCGAATAAACAAAGCACCGATCATGTTCCCTAGAACACGGCGCTGCAAGCGGCGAGTTGCTAGTAAATTCCGGGCGATCGCTGCCTGTTTCATGGCTTTGACTTCAGCCGTCAAAACACTGATGTAGCGATACATCGCCGCTAAAATCGCCTGCAAGAGCAACGGCATTTTCAACACCACCAGGGCTTGCAACAGCGCCGGAACTGAGGTGGTCAACATCAGAATATTTAATATCAGCAAGGATAACAGTGCCTTGAGGGTGACGCTGCCTAAGACCACGAGTCCTGTGGTGGTCACTTGCAACCATCCCCACTGCCAAACCACGTCTCCCCCGACCTCGGAAGAGGGTTCCCAGGAGTACAGTGCCTACAAAGGTCAACTCGATCGCGACGCGCTGCAACAACACCGAGAGGGTTACCTGAGTCAGTTGAATGACCCCCATAACGGCTAAACCGTAGATCCCCCATGTCCACCAATGACCATTGGGTGTCAGTGCAGTTGCAAAGACCAGCAACAGGGCGCAGAAGAGTCGAGTTTGGGGGGCGAGGCGATGCCAGTGTGTATTCTGCTGACCATCTATGTCCAGACGCAGGGTCGCAATGTGCAGCAGCATAGTTCAGGGTTATTGGGGGGGAGGTTCAGAGGACGAGGGAGATGCAATATCTGGATTCTGGGTTCCCCGAACCGCCAGTTTGCCAATGCCCCATGCAAGACCAAAGGTCAAGAGGGTGCCGATCAAACCTGCCAGGGGCGTAGCAACCCCCGCTGGCACACCTCGCAGTGTGTACTGATCAAAAATGCGATGAAAAGGGAGTTGTTGGGCAGGGGTCGTCGCCAATGCTTTCCGGTCAAAACCGTGATCCTGGGACACCCGATCCAGACCGTCTGGATTAGAACTGGCAAAGGGCGAGAGCAGCACTGCAATCCCCAGCGCGGTTCCAAGCCCGACCATGACCAAGTTCCGATTGCTGAGTCCTAAGCGATGGCGACGCATAAATCCTCCCAGGTTGAAACTTCTATAATTCTAACGAGGGGAAAGCCGACGGGTGGCAGTAGCAGGTGGGTCGTAAAGTAACTCAGGACGGGTCTGCCAAATAAAGCTGATGGCGGCCAGGGTGATCAGTGCCTCCCCCCAGACCAATCAGCGTGTGCCAGAAAGCCATGGCTGCGATCGCGACAGTCATCGGCACGGTACCAGACAGCCCAAGTTCTACGGCGCAGATCAGAGAGGCTACAACCACACTCGTCCAAGCGGCGATCAATGTTGCCGTTGCCATGGCCCACCACTGGTCACGACCCAAGGCCCAGCGAATGGCTTTATAGAGGTAGTAACCCCCAAAGGTACCTATTAAACCCATATTGACAATGTTGGCTCCCAATACAGTCAGTCCCCCATCCTGAAATAAGACAGCCTGAACCATAAACACCACCGCCATCACCAAGGAGCCTGCCCACGGCCCGAGGAGAATCCCTGCCAGGGTTCCCCCCAATAGATGGCCGGAAGTTCCTCCAGGGATGGGGAAATTGATCATCTGAGTAGCAAAGATGAAGGCGGCACAAACACCCATGAGGGGAACCGCTCGCTGCTGGTACTGCTTCTGAACTCGTTTCAATGCCAGTGCCATGAAGCTGATGGTCAGTAACCAGGTGATCAGGGTCACTGGTAAGTTCAAAAAACCATCGGGAATGTGCATCGCCAGGAAAGACCGAAGCATTCCCTGCCAGAGCGCTATCCCCCAACTGTGCCCTTGCAAACCTAGATTGATGATGAACATTTGCTGCGATCGCCCTTGCGAAGTCCTGTCTGGCACGTCTCACGATCAGTAAACTGGGCTTCAGGGTAAAACTCAATCCTCTCCGGGGGGATTTTGGGCAGATTTATCCAGAATTTTAACGCTAAATCCCACCTCCGACCCCAAAGATGACTGGGATCGGTAGAAAGTTGAACTGGGCGGCGTCCTCACCTGGCAGTATCGTTAGGGGTAGAAAAAGTTATCTGAAGTGTTTGGGGGACAATGCGTCAAGAGCCAGAACACTGCCCGATGTCCTATCCCCAGCTGTTGTTCTACGCAGCAGGAATTGGGATCACCGTCGGTTTTCTATCAGCTGCCTATTACTGGACTCTGGAGCTAGGCTTTCAGTGGGTCTGGAAAACCCTCCCCAATCGCATTGACTATCCCTCTTGGTCTACCTTCAATGAATTTGTCTGGCCCCTCACCACACTAGGGGGATTGCTTGTGGGTTTAGCCGTTCACTATTTAGGGGCACCCAGTGGCGGACTGCGGGGGTGTATTGCTGAAATCCATGCCGAGGGGCGCGTTGACTATCGGCAAACCCCCGGTATGATTGTGGCCTCCCTCCTCTCCCTGACCTTTGGCAGTAGTGCTGGCCCCGAAGCCCCCCTCGTGGATATCAATGGTGGTTTCGGGACGTGGCTGGCCGATCGCCTGAAACTATCAGTTGCCGCGACCCGAGTCTTCACCCTTTGTGGCATGAGTGCTGCCTTTGGTGCCTTTTTTGGCACGCCCCTGGGGAGCACTCTGCTGGCCTTGGAAATTCCCCATCGCTGGGGGCTGGAGTACTACGAAGCGCTAATTCCGACCTTGATTGCTGCCATCGGTGGCTTCGCCATCTTTCGCCTGTGTACGGGACTGACCATTGGGGGGTTGTACGAATTTCCCCATTATCCTGAACTTCAGATAGAGCATCTGTTGTACGCTATCTTGTTAGGCGCTATTGGGGCGGGAACGGCGATTTTATTCAGTTGGATCTTTCAAACCCTGGGGAAGTGGGTACAACCACTCACGCAGCACCCTGTCATCCTTACAACGTTGGGAGGTCTGGCAATTGGGCTGATTGCCACCGTGCTGCCTTTGACCTTGTTCTATGGCGAACGCCAAATTCAGACCATTATCGATCTCGGGGAGCGATTGGGGAGCGGTCTACTGTTGCTGATTGCCCTCGCAAAGATGGTGACCCTGAGCATTAGTGTGCATTCTGGCTTTCGCGGTGGGATTCTTTTCCCGTTGTTTTTTATGGGGGCAACCGTTGGCATGGCCGTTAGCTTGATGTTGCCGCAAATCCCTCCCACGGTTGGCATGATCTGCACCATGGCCGCTCTGAGCGTCGCCATCCTCAAGACACCCATGGGCTTGATTATTGTCTTGAATGTAATTTCTCACACCACCATGATGCCGTTGATTACGGTGGCAACGACGATAAGCTTGCTGCTCACCGCACAGGTCAATCTACTCTATACAAAGCAGCATCGGACGGAAAGCCATCAATTGGAAATTTTACCTCGGTGATATCGGTAAGATTAAAGGAGTTGGTTATGATACACCTTGTTTGGGTAAAGCTGCTCCGAGCCGCCATCATTACAACCTGCGTGCGCTCTGGTATCGACCGTTCCCACACGAAAGACTTGTGCTAGAGTAAAATTGAGCATTAAATTCGGTTGACAGTTTGTTTCTCTTACATCAAGCAGGCACTTCTCCGAATCTAAATCTCTACACTTAAATTTCGGAGAGAAAGATCAATGTCGATTTACGTGGGCAATCTGTCCTTCAGCGTTACGCAGCAGGATATCAGCGATATCTTCTCGGAGTATGGCACCGTCAAGCGTGTTCAGCTTCCCACAGATCGGGAAACAGGCCGTCCTCGTGGGTTTGGCTTTGTAGAAATGGAAACGGAAGCTCAAGAAACCGCTGCTATTGAGGCGCTGGATGGCGCAGAGTGGATGGGACGGGATCTGAAGGTGAACAAAGCTCGGCCTCGTGAAGAGAGGAGTCCTGGTGGCATGGGGGGCGGTGGACGGAGAACCGGTAGCAGCAATAGCTTTTCTCGCCGCTACTAAAACTTTAGTTCTTAACTTCCTCTGTCAGCACAGTGTGGTATCAGGCCACCCACTGTAGCTTTGTTGAGTGACTTAAGTCACTCAACACCTTACCCGCATTCAGGAGTGACTTATTTATGGCTCAGGTGACTGTCGGCGAGAACGAAGGTATTGAGTCAGTTCTGCGGCGCTTTAAGCGACAAGTTTCTAAGGCGGGGATTCTCTCAGATGTGAAGCGGGTTCGTCACTTTGAGACTCCGATTGAGAAACGCAAACGCAAGGCGATCGCCCGTCGCCGTAAGCGCCGCTTTCATCAGCGCTAGGTTGGCAGTCGCCGTGAAACCCCTAGGTGATTCACTTGACTAGCTTGTAGATGCTTCCAAGGAGATGTCCCGTTAAGTCTGGACTTTATAACTACTATCGCGCTACGATAGTAGGCCGTGAGTTTTTAAAAGCCATGAATGCCCAGGAACTAATCCGCTCCATAGAAGCGGAGCAGATGAAATCAAATCTGCCCGACATTCAGATTGGTGACACTGTTAAAGTGGGTGTCATCATTCAGGAAGGGGGTAAAGAGCGTACCCAGCCCTACGAAGGGGTGGTGATCGCTAAGCGAAATACGAGTATCAATGCGACGATCACGGTACGCCGGGTTTTTCAGGGAGTGGGGGTAGAGCGGGTTTTTCTTGTTCACTCACCGCAAATTGAAAGCATTAAGATCCTTCGCCGTAGTAAGGTTCGTCGCGCTAAGCTCTATTACCTGCGAGATCGCGTTGGTAAGGCAACGCGTCTGAAGCAGCGTTTTGACCGTCCACTCTAATCACTGAAGTATTTGGTGAAACAGAATTACGATTCCAGAATGTCTGCTCAGTGCTAGACTAGGAAAAGTGATCTTGTAGATCTTGTGCGCTCTTAGTTCAGTTGGTAGAACGCAGGTCTCCAAAACCTGATGTCGGGGGTTCAAGTCCTCCAGGGCGCGCTGCAATCCTTATCGCTGGACAGTCAAAGCCGTGGCCAAGAAAGATGATGCAGAGGTGCAGCAACCTAAGCAGGGATTCAGCCTAACAGGCTTTTTCCAAGACACCAAAGAGGAATTGGATAAGGTCGTTTGGCCGAGTCGGCAGCAGCTCATTAGTGAGTCTGTTGCAGTGGTGCTGATGGTTGTTCTCTCGGCAACCTTGATTTATCTGGTTGACAACTTGTTTTCCTGGATAGCGGGACGGGTGTTTGGATGACATTTACCTCCGAAGAGCCACACAATTTAGCTGCAGTAGGAGACGACGTAGCTACAACAGTTGAGTCTGCTCAGTGGTATGCTGTGCAGGTTGCTTCTGGGTGTGAGAAACGGGTGAAAACCAACCTAGAGCAACGAGCTCAAACCTTGGATGTTGCGAACCGCATCTTCCAAGTGGAAATTCCTCAGACCCCTGCGGTCAAAGTTCGTAAAGATGGCAGTCGTCAGAGTCTGGAGGAGAAAGTCTTTCCTGGCTATGTTCTGATCCGCATGGTAATGGACGACGAAACCTGGCAGGTGATTAAAAACACACCAAATGTGATCAACTTTGTCGGAGCCGAACAAAAGCGACGTTACGGTCGTGGTCGTGGTCACGTTAAGCCAATGCCTTTGAATAATGCCGAGGTGGAGCGGATCTTTAAGCAAGCTCAAGAACAAAAAACCGTTGTCAAAATTGATATGGCTGCGGGGGATAAAATTCTTGTGCTTTCTGGACCCTTTAAAGACTTTGAAGGTGAAGTTATTGAAGTCAGTCCGGAGCGGAGCAAATTGAAGGCTCTTCTTTCTATCTTTGGACGAGATACGCCCGTAGAGCTGGAGTTCAACCAGGTTCAAAAACAGAGCTAGCAGTCAGTACCTGAGTAACGTAATCGATGGCTAAGAAAGTTGTTGCGATGATTAAACTTGCCCTCCCAGCAGGGAAGGCAAACCCTGCTCCCCCTGTGGGGCCTGCCCTTGGGCAGCATGGTGTCAACATCATGATGTTCTGCAAGGAATATAATGCCCGCACTGCCGATCAGGTGGGGATGGTAATTCCAGTCGAAATCTCGGTCTTTGAGGATCGGAGTTTCACCTTTGTACTCAAGACACCCCCTGCCTCAGTCTTAATTCGTAAGGCGGCTGGCGTGGAACGGGGTTCAGGGGAGCCTAACAAAAAGAAGGTGGGTAAAATCACCCGTAATCAATTGCGAGAAATTGCTCAAACTAAAATGCCAGATCTCAATGCCAATGACATTGATGCTGCGGAAAAAATAGTGGAAGGTACAGCGCGCAACATGGGTGTCACCGTTGTGGACTAAGACACTTTGTCCCCTGGCACCAAGATAAACTTGTAACAGTTGTATATTTTGTCAACCTTATTGGGGGAGAAGCATCGCTTCGTTATTACCCCTGGAGATAACGATGAAAAAACAGTCCCGCCGACTTCGAGAACTTAGCCAAAAGGTTGAAGATCGAGTTTATATTCCCATAGAAGCGCTCAGTTTACTCAAGGAAACAGCCACGGCTAAATTTCCTGAATCCGCAGAGGCTCATATTCGTCTAGGCATTGATCCTAAATATGCTGACCAACAGCTCCGAACCACTGTTGCCCTCCCGAAAGGGACTGGACAAACGATTCGAGTTGCCGTCATTGCCCGTGGTGAGAAAGTGAATGAAGCAACCATTTCAGGTGCGGATATTGCGGGGTCGGAAGAACTAATTGACGAGATCCAGAAAGGGCGCATGGACTTTGACCTGCTGATTGCTACCCCAGATATGATGCCGCAGGTAGCAAAGCTGGGGCGACTTCTAGGGCCAAGGGGGTTAATGCCGTCCCCTAAGGGGGGAACCGTGACCTTTGACTTGCCGCAAGCGATCGCTGATTTTAAAGCTGGGAAGTTAGAATTCAGAGCAGATCGGACTGGTATTGTTCATGTCTTGTTTGGTAAAGCATCGTTCCCAATAGAGGATTTATTGGTGAACTTGAAGGCGTTGCAGGAAACCATCGATCGCAACCGCCCTTCCGGTGCTAAGGGTCGCTACTGGCGTAGTGTTTATGTCAGTTCCACGATGGGGCCATCGATTGAAGTCGATATCAACGCCCTCCGAGATCTCAAACTTGGGGACGTGGCTTGATCCAGGCTGGAGATAATTTAGGAGGAATGACTTCATTTTCTAATTAAGACCGTAATTGCAACTGTAAAGCCAGAGACAGCAGGCGTCCAGCGCTTAATTTCCTGCCGAGGTTTACCGACAATTTACCCACTGATTTGCGATGGGATCGCAACAGGGTTTGTTGTAAGGCTTTCAAAACCTCGGTGATCCACCGGGGTTTTTTCGTCTGGCTAGATTCGGTCTGTACCAAGTGTTCATGTTTAATGCATTAACCCAATTTAAGGAGGTGAAGATAAGTGGGAAGAACATTAGTAGATAAGCAAGAGATCGTGGCGGAGCTGAAGGATGTCCTCAGTCAGTCTCAGCTGGCGATGGTGATCGAATATCAAGGTCTGTCCGTTGCAGAAATTACCGATTTACGACGACGTCTTCGTCCGAGCGGCACTATCTGTAAAGTGACGAAAAATACCTTGATGGGTATTGCTGTAGATGGGGATACCAAGTGGCAATCAATGACCGCGCTGCTGTCTGGCTCATCTGCGTTTCTGCTCGTTAAAGACGATATTAGTGGAGCCATAAAAGCTTACCAAGACTTCCAAAAAGTCACTAAGAAGACGGAACTTCGCGGTGGGGTCATGGATGGTCGCGTCTTGAAAGAAACCGATATCAAAGCGATCGCAGATTTACCATCTCGTGAGCAACTGATTGCACAGGTTGCAGGAGCACTCAATGCATTGGCAACCAAGATCGCAGTTGGGATCAAGGAAGTTCCGGCATCCGTGGCAAGGGGCATCCAAGCAGTTTCCGAGAAAGACGCTGCTTAGTTTTGTTGAGTGATTTTACATTTATTTAGGAGTTAATCCATGTCTGCTGCAACTGATCAAATTCTGGAACAGTTAAAAACACTAACGCTGCTCGAAGCGGCTGAATTAGTGAAGCAAATTGAAGAAGCTTTCGGTGTCAGTGCCGCTGCACCAGCAGGGGGAATGATGATGATGGCAGCTCCAGGAGCTGCCGCTGCACCGGCTGAGGAAGTCGAAGAACAAACTGAGTTCAGTGTGATCCTGGATGAAGTTCCTGCTGACAAGAAAATTCCAATCCTCAAAGTTGTTCGTGCCCTAACAGGTCTCGGGTTGAAAGAAGCCAAAGATTTGGTGGAAGCAGCTCCTAAGGCAGTCAAGGAAGCGGTTGCAAAGCCAGAAGCTGAAGATATCAAGAAACAGCTGGAAGAAGCCGGGGCAAAGGCCTCAGTTAAATAGACTAAGTCTCTACCTATTAGTTGGGTAGAGATAGTCGAGGCTTAGGTAAATCAAACACTATATTTAGAACCAAAAATCTCTAAATATAGTGTTTGATACCAGTTTTTAATACTTTTAATACTATTAGGCTAGGCTTTAGGTAAGTTCTAAGTTTTTTGGCACTTCTGTATGAGCTAACCGTAATTTTTCTTCTCATGTCTTCGGGTTTGATACCGGTTCAGGACTTATGCTAAAGCCATTTTAAGGGACGGTGTTTTGAGCTGTTGACAGAGGTCATTATCCAACAGCCTGTGCTTTAGGGCATTGTCCGGTTAAGAGTCTGTTTCCAAAGAAAGAAGAAGTTGCAAGCTTAGAGGATGTTTTAAAAGGGTAGGCTTTAGCCTCAAATACAACTCAGAGGCGCGATCGCAAACCCTGTAACCCTGATTCTCTCGTATTAGCTTCTAGGTAGCTAGGGTGGTGAAACACACCCTGAAAGACTTTTAAAACATCCTCTTAGAAGCAAACCTTGTGAGTGAAGCTGAAATCAGCACTCAACTCTAACAAGATGCTTCGCAAAGAGTATCCCAGCGACTTAACTGATGCCGAGTGGAAGGTGATAGAACCCTTTTCCCCTGCTGAATCCGCAATTGGCCATCCGAGAGAAGTTGACTTTCGTGAAATTGTTAATGCCATATTTTACGTGCAACGAGAGGGCTGTACTTGGCGAGGGTTGCCAGGCGACTTTCCACCCTGGCAATCGGTCTATAACTATCTACGACATTGGCAGAGATTAGGCATCTGGCAACAGATCCATGACCAGTTGAGAATCCAACTTCGGCAAGCGACTGGCAAGACAACTCAGCCAAGCGCTGCTATCCTCGATTCTCAATCCGTCAAAACGACGGACAAATTTTTTCAGGATCAGCGACACCTACAAGACAAAAAAAGCAACCTCCCCTGGCAACCCTTCTCAAACCCCGTATAATAAGCGAAAATGTGTCGTAATTCTTAAGGGTCGTCATCCATCGTGTTTGTCCTCAGTGGTTACGAGTACTTCTTAGGTTTTTTCCTGGTTTGCAGCCTGGTTCCAGCCCTGGCTCTGACTGCATCCCGACTCCTGCGACCCCAACGCCGTGGCCCTGAGCGGCGCACCACCTATGAATCTGGTATGGAACCCATCGGGGGAGCCTGGATTCAGTTCAATATTCGCTACTATATGTTTGCACTGGTTTTCGTCGTCTTTGACGTTGAAACAGTCTTTCTCTATCCCTGGGCGGTTGCATTCCATCGACTGGGATTGCTGGCATTCATTGAAGCTCTGATCTTTATCGCAATTTTAGTTGTTGCCCTGGTTTATGCTTGGCGAAAAGGAGCCTTGGAATGGTCATGAATCCTCAACCTAGCCCTGCCAATTCCCTGACTGGAGAGTCAATTCTAAACCCAGTTGGGCGACCTCAGATTACCCAAGACTTGTCTGAGAATGTAATTTTGACAACAGTTGATGATCTGTACAACTGGGCTCGGCTTTCCAGTCTGTGGCCATTGTTGTACGGTACTGCTTGCTGCTTTATTGAGTTTGCAGCCTTGATCGGTTCTCGGTTTGACTTTGACCGCTTTGGCTTGATTCCCCGTTCCAGTCCTCGTCAGGCTGATTTAATTATCACCGCAGGTACGATCACGATGAAGATGGCTCCGGCTCTGGTTCGCCTCTATGAGCAGATGCCCGATCCCAAGTACGTCATTGCCATGGGGGCTTGTACCATTACCGGTGGGATGTTCAGTATGGATTCCCCAACCGCAGTGCGGGGAGTGGATAAGCTGATTCCTGTCGATGTGTATTTGCCAGGTTGTCCCCCTCGACCGGAAGCCATTATTGATGCCATTATCAAACTGCGCAAGAAAATTGCCAACGACTCCCTGCAAGAGCAAGGGGGGATGGGACAAGCCCATCGCTTCTACAGTATTCCCCATCAAATGAAGGTCGTGCCCCCAATTTTAACGGGAGAATATTTGCAAGCTTTATCCCGACAAGCACCGTCTCAGGAATTAGCAGCCGCCGTAGGTCTACCGTTATCATCTGCCGACTTGCAGGTGGCTGAAACTTTGGAGGTTACCCGTGACTGATGTAGTAGCGTCTGAAAATGCTCCCCTTGTAGAAGCTGGTAAAGTGTCCCGCTGGTTGACCGAGAATGGTTTTGATAACCAAGCATTGGGAGTTGATCATCTGGGAATCGAGATGATCTATGTCGATCGGGATTTTTTGATCCCCATTGCCACTGCGCTCTATGCCTATGGTTTCAACTACCTCCAATGTCAAGGAGCCTATGACTGCGGCCCCGGTGAAGCACTCGTCAGCTTCTATCACCTCGTAAAAGTTACCGATAGTGCTGACCGTCCCGATGAAGTGCGCCTCAAGGTGTTTATCCCCCGAGAGGAACCACGGGTTGCTTCGGTGTACTGGATTTGGAAGGCGGCGGACTGGCAGGAGCGGGAGTCCTATGATATGTACGGTATTGTCTATGAGGGACATCCCAACCTGAAGCGGATTCTGATGCCGGAAGATTGGGTGGGCTGGCCGCTGCGTAAAGACTATGTATCTCCTGATTTCTATGAGTTACAGGATGCCTACTAACGGTGGGGTTGCTACTCAAGCCCATCTGGGTTAACGCCTGCCCATCGCCTATCAAAGGTCACCATCCCTGGCGACCTTTGATAGGCCCAAGGATGAATGAATTGCCTGGGGTTTCAGCCTTCTCCGATCTAAAAATGGGATAACTAACCCTGAGGGATGGCTGAAACAACCAGTTTGCGTAAACTTTCTGGAACGGCTACTATAAAATTAATGATTTCCCTTAACGGATAATACTTAAACTGATTTGTATACAATACAACCGAAGGTGAAGCGTCTCCTCGGTTGAAAGGTAGGATCAAATCAGAAAAGAGGGTGTATTGGCGTGATAGAGTCTGAGCAGCAAGAGTTACTCCGTCACTTTCTCTGGATAGAGGACAGGAAAGGGGAGCGAGTCGTTTCTCTGGAAGCTGCCACCTATAGTTTGGGACGAGATGCTAGTAGCTCGATTGTCATATATGCCAGGGAGGTATCCCGTCAGCATGCGATTCTGTTGCGGATGCCAGTTCCCGACTCGGCACTGTTTCAATTTCGCCTCATTGATGGCAACCTACAAGGCAAGAGAAGTACAAATGGGGTGGTCGTCAATGGTAAGCGCTGTTTTTCCCATGATCTGAAACGTGGTGATCTGATTCAGTTTGGGGGGGTCGCAAAGGCCACCTACTTCACTGTTTCCAACCTCACCGATGAGGAGTTCCAGACTTACTCGGAAATTGGAGATTTGTCGGCTCTAACCGCTACCCAATCATTAGATCCATTCCAAACGGTAGTTCTGTCAGAAGAAGCGAATAGCTTGAACAATGAGGCGGCAATTATTCGTTTGGCCTCTTTTCCAGAGTTAATTCCTAGTCCGATTGTTGAGATTGATTTAACGGGAGCCATTACCTATCTCAATCCAGCGGCAATCAAGAAATTCCCGGATATTCGGGTGGCTGAGTCAGAACATCAGGTCTTGCAAAATTTATTAGAAATTACCCTCGAACAACAGAAAAGCTTCTTTGTTCGAGAGATCACCGTTGGCAATGAATGCTTTGAGCAATTTGTCCACTACATTTCTGAAAGTGACCTAATTCGGAGCTATATCAGTGATATTACTGAACGTAAGCGCTCGGAGGCGGAGATTCGCCACCGGGATCGGCTTTTGCAGGCGGTTGCCCAAGCAACGAATCACTTGTTGACTAATCCGGTGTTTGAGACCGCGATCGCAGAAGCATTGACCACATTGGGGATAGCTGCTGACGTTGACCGACTTTATATCTATGAGCACATATTATCGGTCGAGACTGGAGAAATTGCCAGAAGTATTCGGTTTGAATGGAATCGGGCATCCGTAGAACCCACAATTCATAAGCTGCACTCCCACTATCAGAGTTATAGCGCAGTTGGCCTGATGCATTGGTATGAAGCGTTAGTCGCAGGTCAATCGATTCGAGGTGTGACCCAAGAGCTTTCTACGGTAGAGCAACTGGTGTTGGCTCAGGATGGGATTCTTGCTATTTTACTTGAGCCAATTCTGATTCATGATCACTGTTGGGGATTTATTGGTTTTAATGATTGTCACCTGGAACGTCGCTGGTCAGAAAGTGAACAATCGATTCTATCGACGATGGCCGCCAGTATTAGCGGCGCAATTCAGCGGCGACAGGCGGAAGATCAGATTCGGTACCAGGCGGTGCATGATGCCCTCACTGGGTTGCCCAATCGACTACTATTTACGGATCGTCTCTCCCAGCTATTGGCCAATTTACTGCGCAGTGATGAGATCTTGGCTATTCTGTTCCTGGATCTAGACCGTTTCAAAATGATTAATGATACCCTGGGACATACCATTGGGGATCAACTCCTACAATCCGTTGCGGAACGTCTCAAAACATCTGTGAGAGACGGGGATACCATCGCCCGTTGGGGGGGAGATGAATTTGTTTTCTGTTTAGCTCAGGCAGAGGGAATTAAAGAAATTGCCAAGGCAGCTCAGAAAATTCTAGATACGTTGAAACCGCTGTTTGCCATTGAAAATCATGAGCTTTACATCACGGGTAGTCTGGGAATTTCGATCTATCCCAATGATGCTGCCGATGCTGAGTCGCTGATTAAACACTCCGATACCGCCCTCTATCGGGCGAAAGAGCTGGGACGTAATAATTTCCAGTTTTATACGGCGACCATGAGCCAGGAAGCCTCTGATCTCTTTGTCTTAGAAAAGAGTCTGTACCATGCTTTGGAACGAGAGGAGTTTTTAATCTACTATCAGCCACAGATTAATTTAAGTACCTGGGAAGTCACTGGACTAGAAGCCTTGCTGCGCTGGCAGAGTCCCGAACGAGGGTTGCAATCACCCAATGTATTTATTCCTCTGATGGAAGAAAACGGGCTGATTGTCCCTGTGGGTGAATGGGTCTTACGAAACACCTGTGCTCAAAACATGATGTGGCAGGAAGCTGGGTTGCCGCCACTCTGTACGGCGGTCAATCTATCGGTCAACCAATTTCGTCAACCCAATCTAGTGGGAACCATTGAGCAAATTTTACAGACTACAGGGTTGCCCGCCGCTTGCTTAGATCTAGAGATTACGGAGTCCGTTGCCATTCAAGACTCGGGCATGACGCGGGATGTGATGCAGCAACTGCGACAGATGGGTGTCCGCCTGTCGATGGATGACTTTGGCACGGGTTACTCGTCCTTGAGCTACTTGAAGAGCTTTCCCCTGGATACCCTGAAGGTGGATCAATCTTTCCTGTGGGACTTCCGCACCAGTTCTAAGGAGTCAGAAATTATTACTGCGATTCTGGCACTGGGACAGGCTCTAGAGATGAATGTGGTTGTGGAAGGGGTAGAGACCCTGGAGCAGCTTTTTTTCCTGCGATCGCGCTGTTGTGAGGAGGCGCAGGGATATCTGTTTAGTAAACCCATGCCTTCGGAAGCGGTCATGGATTTTATCCAAACTCGGTGGCCCCAACAACGGCAACAATTCCTTGCGGCCCATGTACTCTAACCCCTAAGGGCTGACCGTGTTTCAAACCACTCGGCGGCAGCTGGCACTTTGGTACACCATGGTGACTGCGGTGTTGCTACTGGCTTTTGCCAGCGGCATGTACTGGTATGTGCATAGTACCCTGGTGGAGCGGGTGGATGACACCTTAAACCATGTCGTAGAGGTGGTGCGGCGATCGCTGGTGATTGAGCCAGTGAACTTCCACTCAGAGGGGGGGGGCTTTGTATCTAAATGTGGAGGCTAGCTTCCACAACAATCATGTTGAAGCGACGGAAGATGACCATATTGACTTGGAATGGTTTAGTCCCAGCGGTGAATTACTCTGGTCAACCCTGGCAGAGCCGTTAGGGATTCCCTTTGTCGCAGAGGATCAAGCCAAAACCGTGAATCTATCCAGTAGTCATTTATTACGCCAGATTACGTCACAGGTTCAGGTCGGATCTCAGGTACTGGGCTATCTCCGGGTCAGCCATCCCTGGTTTGAAGTCACCAAGCCCAGCCGGGAACTCTTGTGGGATTTGGTTTTCGGGACGGGACTGATGGTGATCTCAGTGGCAGCTATTGGTTGGTTTCTCTCAGGATTGGCGATCGCCCCAGTGCGAGAGTCCTACCAGCGCCTGAAGCAGTTCACGGCGGATGCCTCCCATGAATTGCGGAACCCAATTGCGATTATTCAAGCCAACGTCCAAGTGGCCCTCGCCGATCCTGACCCAGAGCTGCAATTACAACGCCAACAACTCGAGGTGATTGAACGGCTCACCCGCCGCCTGGGTCGCCTCGTTGACAATCTCTTGTTTTTGGCTCGCCAAGACAGCGGCATGGTTCAGTCCCGCTGGGTATCTCTATCCTTGAAAGATTTGATTGCCGATGTGCTAGAGGAACAGAGTACGGTGGCCGCAGCGCAAGAGATTTCTCTGAATCTGACGGTACACCCTCCCACCGGCAGGGAAGACACAGCGGATCAACCTCCATCGCCATTGGGCGGTGAGGGGGGGTGGGTCGTGCAAGGAGATCGGGATCAGTTAGCTCGCCTGTTCACAAATCTGATCGGCAATGCCATTCAGTACACCCCAGTAGGGGGAAGGATTGAGGTCGATTTACAGGGAGTCCGGCGCAGCACGACCCAGCAGTGGCTGCAAATCAAAGTCCAAGATACTGGCATTGGAATTGCAGAGGAAGCCCTGCCCCAGATCTTTGATCGTTTCTACCGGGCTGATCCAGCCCGAACTCGTCGGGACGGATCATGGACCGTGGCGACGGGAACTGGATCAGGCTTGGGATTGGCGATCGCCCAAGCAATTGTGGAAAACCACCACGGTCAAATCCGGGTGGAGAGTACCCTTAGCCAGGGAACAACGGTCAAGATCATCTTGCCAAAGACGCGAGCCGAGGGGTCTGTGCCCCTGGCGGTTGTTAGTGAGGGCTAACGCGCATTAAAGCTTGTCCATACTCCACGGGTTCCCCATTCTGCACCAGGATTTCCACCACTTCCCCAGAGACTTCGGCCTCCAGTTCGTTCATCAACTTCATCGCTTCGATAATGCAGACGGTTTGCCCCAGACGAATGCGATCACCCACGCCGACAAAGGGAGGATCCTCAGGAGCTGGGGCGCGATAGAACGTCCCCACCATGGGAGAGGTGACATCAACCAGCTTGCGATCGGGGAGGGTGGGGGGGGGTGCTGCCGCGATCGCGGCAGCACCCTCTGGATTCTGACTCTCTGCAGGGAGGGGCACCAGAGTCGGAGGGTCAGAGAGGACGACCGGAGTCATGACTGCTCCAGGGTTCATCGGAGTTGTCTCCAATAATTGCAGGTCACTCCCCCGTGATCCCCGGCGAATTGTTAACTCAAAATCCTCACTTTTAACCGTCAGCTCTGTGATGTCAGTTTGATTCAAAGCTGCCAGCAATTCGCGGAGTTCAGTGAAATCCAGTGGCACAGTTGATCTAGCTCCCTTGACTAAAGCGGTGAGCGATTCGCATCTTGCCAATCGCGTGTGGGATTTATTCCCGTCCCAGGTAGGTATCGGTGCGGGTATCAACCTTGATCCGCTCACCGATGGAAATGAACAACGGCACCATCACCTGAGCCCCCGTTTCCACAATGGCAGGTTTGGTGCCCCCCGTGGCCGTATCTCCCTTAACGCCAGGATCGGTCTGGGTGACTTCTAATACTACAGAATTTGGTAATTCTACCTCTAAAACTTGTGCCCCCCAGCGGATGACATTCACCTCCATCCCCTCTTTTAGATACTTGACGCGATCGCCAATCTCGGAAGCACTTAGGGGGGCTTCTTCATAGGTTTCCATATCCATGAAGACAAACTGCTCACCTTCTTTGTAGGTGTGCTGCATGACGCTCTTTTCTAAGTTAGCTTGGGGAACTGTTTCCCCAGCTCGGAAGGTGCGCTCGACAACACTGCCGGATTGGACATTTTTTAATTTCGTGCGCACAAAGGCTGAACCTTTTCCAGGTTTGACGTGAAGAAACTCCACCACCCGCCAGACACCGCCATCGAGTTCAATACTGACGCCGGGTCGAAAGTCATTACTGGAGATCATAAATCTGGGGAATGTACAGTCGGCACTCCATTGTACCCCTCCGTGGTTCCCTCCGTATCTCCCGACGCTCTCCCAAGTGGATTCCCATATTTCAGCCAGAGGAGAGGCAATCAATGGCAAGATGAAAGTGGCCGGGAATTGCTGCTCGGGTGCTCCCAGTCGCTATGCCGAATTGCTTTCACCTCATGCCGCTGTTGAGCTGACTCTCATGATCCACGTATTGAAACGCTGCTTTACCCTGGGGTGCCTCACCCTTCTGCTGAGTACTCTTCTATATCTGGGATTGTTCGCCGGGATGGGAATGCCAATAGCCGTGGCCCTGCCCGCTGGCAATGCAATCACCGATGGCAGTGCCCTGTTACGGTATGCCCTACCCATTGATAATTCAGCGGTGCGAGAGTTACAGGCCAATCTGGAAGATATTGCCAGCCAACTCCGATCCTCTAAGCGTTGGGGGGCGGTGAGTCGGGATGTCAATAAAGCTAGTCAAATTCTCAGCGATCGCGGCACCGAATTGTTAGCCAGCGTTCCCGAGGAGCACAAACCTGCTGCCACCGCCACCCTGGCGGCCCTCAAAACTCAGATGACGGACTTACAAGCCCTAGTGGAAACCAAGGATAAGGAACAAGTTGCCCAAAAGCGGACAGAAGTGCTGAACTTGGTCGGGGATCTGGAAGCCGCTATGGTGAAAAAGCCTCCCAGTGAGGTGCCAGCGGAATATCGCCATCTACCTCAGCTACAGGGTCGCGCCACCATTGATATCACCACTAACAAAGGCTCCTTAACCGTGGTAGTGGACGGCTACAGTGCTCCAGTGACCGCAGGCAACTTTGTGGATTTGGTGCAGCGCGGCTTCTATAACGGTCTGGCCTTTACGCGGGCGGAAGAGTCCTATGTACTGCAAATCGGAGATCCCCCCGGTGCTGCCGCAGGATTTATTGATCCAACGACTCAGCAGTACCGCAGCATTCCCCTGGAAATCTTGGTGCAAGGAGATCCCACACCCACCTACGGCATCACCCTTGAGGATGCAGGACGCTATCTGGCGCAGCCAGTGCTGCCCTTTTCCGCCTATGGGGCAGTGGCGCTGGCCCGACCGAGTGATGACCCCAACGGCGGTTCCTCCCAGTTTTTCTTCTTCCTGTTTGAACCAGAATTGACCCCAGCGGGGCTCAACCTTTTGGATGGTCGCTACGCGGTCTTTGGCTATGTGGTCGCAGGCAAAGAGGTGTTAGAGAAGCTCCGTGCAGGAGACACCATCGAATCGGCTCAGGTAGTTCAGGGAACTGAAAATCTCGTCCTCCCCGCGATCTCTTAATGATTTTTTCACTCAACCGATGGCTATTCTGGAGTTGATCCTGGCAATGGGGCTGAGCAGCTGTATTGGCTTACTGGCCTGGAACTTACTCCGGGGTCAGCAGCGCCAGCGCCTGTTGCAGCAGGCATTTTATGAACTGTTGGTGCGGCAGAATGGCTGTCTCTCCCTGATCCAACTCACCGTTGTGGCTGGGGTTGATGCCACCGAGGCCAAAACCTACCTCGATCAACAAGTACAACTCCTCGGGGGCTGCCTGGATCTAGATGGCAATGGTCAGACCGTTTATCGCTTTCCCAAGCTCCGCACCTCCCCGTCCAATCCAGGAAATGGTAATTTTCGGGGATGACACCTGAGCCATCTACGGTCACAGTGGCTGATCTGGGAGAGCAATTGTTGCTGCAACGATTGCAAGCATTCTGCCCCTCGGATCTGGTGGGAGATGACGCAGCCGTCTTGTCCACTCCCCCCAGTGAAGATCTGGTAGTGACCACGGATTTATTGGTGGATGGGGTACATTTTAGTCTTGGCCTTGCTACCCCGGAGGTGAATACCACTCCCCCTTGGGATGCTGGCTGGCGTGCCGCCGCTGCCAACTTGTCCGATCTGGCAGCCATGGGAGCTACCCCCTTGGGCATGACCGTTGGCCTGGGACTCCCCGGTCACCTTCCCGTCACCTGGCTGGAGCAACTCTACCAGGGGCTAACCGCCTGCCTTCAGCCCTATCATACCCCCATTGTCGGTGGGGACATTTGTCGCTCCAGCGTCACCACCCTGGCAATCACCGCCTTTGGAACCGTGGCTCCAACCCAGGTGATTCGACGTTCCCAGGCACAGATTGGGGATGCAATTGTGGTCACCGGAGTCCATGGAGCTGCCCGCGCTGGCCTAGAGTTGCTCTTGCATCCCGATGTCGCTGCAACCTTACCAGCCTCCCGGCGATCGCAGTTGATCACTGCCCATCAACGTCCCATTCCCCGTCTCGATGTCTTACCCCTGCTATGGCGAAGTCTGGCTGCTGCTGCCCCGGAACGGCAGGCAATGGTAGCCGGGATGGACAGTAGTGACGGTCTGGCCGATGCCGTTCTCCAAATCTGTCGCGCCAGTGGGGTGGGAGCTTGCCTCGATCGCCTCGCCATCCCCATCCCCCCCGATCTGTGTCCGTGGGTCACCCCTGAACAAGCCATGGAGTGGGCTCTTTACGGTGGCGAGGACTTTGAACTGGTACTCTGCCTCCCTGCCTCAGTGGCCCACCACTTCGTTACCCAACTGGGTGCAGGAGCCGCCGTCATTGGTGAAATCCTTGCGGGCACGGGGGTTTCACTGATTGATCCGACAGGACACCTTCCGGTTCAGTGCCTGAGTTTAGGTCGGGGCTATCAACATTTTCCGCATTAGCTGGAGGTTGTGAATTTGTCATGACTGGCGTAGCAAGACGCTGTTTAAGTTCACCCTGGGTCTGCCGGTAATCGGATTGAATCTGATAGTAGGGGGACGGATCTTCTCCTTTCCAACCCAGCACACTGTAGAGGCGAATACTAGTTCCCCGCCCCCGCAGGGGATGCTCCCCCATATCCAATGCCTCAATCTCGTCTTGCACCAGTAGGTACAGGGGTTCGGTAATCAAGAGGTCGGTGCTGAGTTCTTTGGTCAAGCCTTCAACGCGACTGGCTACGTTCACGGAGTCACCAATGACGGTATATTCCAGCCGTTGCAAGGAACCGATATTCCCAGCGATCACTTCTCCATAGCTGATGCCAATGCCATGAAAAAACGGGATTTGACCCGCGGCCCGCCACTGTTGCCGCAACTGGATCAGGGCGTGACGCATCTTCAAGGCGGCTGCGATCGCGTTATGGGCATCTAATGTTTCTCCCCGGGACACAGGGGAACCAAACTCCGCCATGACCGCATCGCCGATAAATTTGTCCAGAGTTCCCCCCGATTCAATAATGGCTTCCACCATGCGATTCAGGTAGGTGTTGAGTTGGAACACCAATTGCTCCGCTGCCATGTGGTAGGAAAGAGTCGTAAAGCCACGAATATCGCAGAATAAGACCGCAGCTTTGACCTTTCGCCCTTGCAACAGGGATTGAAAATTCTCCGGCTGACTGAGAATTTCCCGGACAATGGGGGTGGCAACATAGCGTTCGAGGGTGCGGCGGAGCCGGAGTTTTTCAAATTGGTCACTCACCGCCCCGATGGTGAAGCTAGTGAAGCTACCGAGGGCGATCGCCAAGACGGGCACTGCGGTAGGTACGATCCAGCCGCCCCACGTGAAGCTGAGATAGCCTGCTAATCCCCAAGCGAGACCACAGCCTAGTCCCCAGAATAATCGAGAGACACTCCGTTTCCCCAGCAGACTCAAGCATCCGCCCACCGCCGCGACGCCCACCAAGACGAGGAGTCCTCGCTCAGGAGCCGCCGGAATAGCGGCAGCCAGGGTTCGCCCCTCCAGGAGGGTGGCGATCGCATTGGCATGGATCTCCACTCCCGGCATCAGGTTAGGATAGCGCCAATTCCCCGCAAAGGGCGTCCGGTGGTTGTCTTGAAGAGAGAGGGCGGTGGGGCCAATGAGGACAATCTTGTCGCGGAAATATTGCCCATGGCTCAGATCCAGTTGCCACCGCTGGGGATCGAGGACATGGAAAAAAGGCAGATGCTGAAAGGTATCACGGGGGCCATAGAAAAAAATGCCGCTGCCCCGAGGGGCGGGATAGACCATTCGGGCTGCTTGGAGGGTTGCCTGGGGAAAACTTGGGATCGGGTCGGTCAAGCCCTGGGGAAAAATCACCTCCGATTGATATTGACTGCCCAGGTTGTGAATCCGGCCATCTATCGAGGGCAAATAGTTGAGAAAGCCCACGGATTGGGTCTGAAAAATTGGACGTGTCAGGCTTAACAGCGGGCCTTCTGGGGTCATGGACGATTCATAGGCTGCTGCCATCGTCACCCGTCCAGGGTAGCGATCGAGCACCTGTTGAAGGGACTGGTCATCTCCAGGGCCAAAATTACTAGGGCCAGAAAAGATTAAGTCTAGGGATACGCTCCGGGCTCCAGCCCCCATGATTTTGTCAATGGCTTGGGCATAGGCTTGTCGTTCCCAGGGGAAGGATTGCAGGGGTTGTAGATAGGGGTATTTCTGGGGTTCAGCAGTGTAGAACTCTCCCTGGGTCAGGGATTGCTCATCGATCGCCAAAATCACAATCTCCGGAGGCGGCGAAACGGGGCCACGGATTTCAAAAAAATGGTTTGTACTTGCTCTTCCAGATATTGGGCAATGCCCCAATCGAGACCCGTGGCGATCGCCCCAGCTAGCGCCCAAAAACCCAGCAACCCATAGCTAAGGATCAGGGGATTGAGGGACCAACAACCGCGATCGCGATTCCACCATCCAGGATTCATAAAGTTGGCAACAGCGTTTAGAAGAATGGCAGACGGGGGCGGGGAATATTGATCGGCAGGTTGGGGAACCCTGAGCCATCGAGACCAGGAATACTAATGGGGAAGCGACCTCCGGGGAATAAGCTCTCGAAGCTGGATTTAATGCGGCTAATTCCTGGTAGTTGCCCTCTAAACCCTTCAAACAAAGCCCCCGTGAGCAAATTCACAAAATCATCTTCTGTTAACTTCTGAATCAGTCCCAACCTGCCTTGACGGTCTACATTGACCTTCTCCCCCGCAGACAACACCACCTGATTGGCACCGCTATCTTCCACTGTCCCAGGAGAACTCTCCGGGGATGGGGATGGCGTGGCTAGGGGAGAGGGAGCCGGAGGGGATTGTCCTGGGGCCAACTCAGGGCCGTCTGCATCCGGTAACGGTGTCTCAATTCGGGTCACCACCACCTGGCCTTCGATCACCTTGACCTGCTCTTGTCCTGTTTCATCCACTTCCAGCACATAGGTCGTACCGTGGACGCCAGCAATCACCGAGGAGGTACAACCCTGCACCGCCCCATCAATCAACAACACCCCCTGCTGGAGTCGAGCACAGGTTTTGCCTACCGTGAGCACAGACCGCTTGGCAAGACGACCCACCGCTCCAGTGTTAAAGGTTAACTGGGCTCTGGAATCCCCGGTGCGGACGCGCTGCCCCAAAGAGGCTTGATCATGAAGCTGAGCTTGTTTTTCCTGGATAAAAACCTGGGTGCCATCCAGAATTTCAGTCACCTGAGCCTGAGTCACGGGGGCGCTCTGAGCCTGGAGTGCGACATGGAACACCAAAGAGAGGCTCAGAAACAGACACAGCCCGAAGGTAAAGCGACCGATGCGCCATTTTGAGGGGGGTGAACCTAGAACTTGTTTGCATCTGGCTCCCATAACTCCTGATCTCCTTCCCTCGCAACCTGAGCAACCGTCGATAGCATCCCGATGATTTTAGGATGACAGCACCCAGACTAACGCACCGGACTGCACCATCGTCAGATTGCCGGACAATCGATCTGGCAGCAGCAGACCCGGTGACGTTATGAGTGATCGCGCTCCTGCATCAAGAATATGGTGTGCCGCTGGATGACCCCACGCATTAACCACTAATGCTCAAATCGCTGAAATCTGACAACTCAAAGAGTTTTTGCCTGTCGGGCAGGGGAGATGGTTGCCCAAGGTAATGATGAGTCGCTACGGTGAAGCGCCCGTTAGGAGTGATGATGGCTGAGATGTTTTCAAAATTTATTTCTTCAAACAGTCGGTGGATTTTATCTACTTTTTCAATGTTCTCTTGATCACCGCAGAATCGAGTCCATATTACCCACCCTTGGAACTCACAGAAATAGGGTAAGTTACGAATTAAATCACTGGCCTCTGGAACATGCGCAAAAACCCCACAAATTAACACTAAATTTGCGGGCGCGATTTCCTGATAAGTTTTTCTAAGCGTGGCATCTCCCTGGATAAATTGAATCTGTTGACTGAGGTTTTCTTCCTCAACAACTTGTCTTCCGGCTACGACCAAATTTTCGTCAAGCTCTATCAGATAGGCTTGCACATCTTTTAATCTGGGATGCTCAATGAGAGACCCTATTAAATCGCGCCCATCTCCTGCACAGATGCTGAGAATTCGAATCGTCCCAGGGGGAGATTGATTGATAAAAGCAACTATTTGATCTTTGACAAACCCGAGTCGAGCTTGTAACTCAGGAGACCGTTGGTATTTATGGTGCCATTGATACCAATCCATAGTGGTTTACTTGCCAATTTATGGGATGCGGACACACCGACTAGTAACGCTAAAAAATAGGTGACTTTGGGTTGCGGCTACCTAACCGCAAGGTCAACCCCCATGATATCCCCAGAAAAGGACTGAGACATGACAATAGCCCCAGAGGAGTTGTTGAAATGATTGGCTGACGGGTTGTAAATCCCTCAAAGTTAGAACAGGAAATCAATTTCTAGCTGCCGCAGATCAATTTGATACAGCATTCCCTGAGCCTTGCCCCAGGTTGACAACAGTAAGGTATAGGGATTGAGACCTGTAAGGGCGATCGCCGTGATGTTTGGTTTGGGTGCCTGCACCTGAGCAACGGGTTGTCCCCGCAGATCTAGGAGCATCAGTTGTCCTGCGGTATCTGCAAGGGCATAGCCCCACACCATGCTGGTCATCAAGATGGGCTGAATAGTCAGGCAGAGGCGTTGAATTCGCAGAGGTTTGAGGTCAATCAGCAACACTGAGTGGGTGGTGTGCCGCTCTTTGGCAAGTATCTGATAGGGTCGATTGCCGAGAAGCACCTGTTCCAAGTAAATCGGCAGTACCCAGCTCCCCAGGCAGTTTCCCCGTCGGGTATAAATCTCAATTAACGTTCCGGCCAATCCCGTTGCCGGGACGCGAGGGGCCACCGCAAAGCGATGATCCAGTAAGTCAGTTTCAGCGTCGGATGCTCCCGGTGGTTGCAGTGAAGACCCTGCTCTCAAATCAGACAGCACCGCCAGGTGGTGAGCATCCAGCACCAACAAATGGGTGGGTTGGGTTGCCTGACAGCTAACACTCACTCGCTGCCGTGGAATTTTTCCCCAACTCCCGATCTCAAATAAGCCGTCCCAAATGGTCAGTTTGCCGATTCCCTGATGGCTGGTCACCGTTGCCATCCAGTTTCCTGAGGGTGCCAGTCCGACCTGGAATGCCGTTGCTAAGGGGAGCAGGAGTCTGGCAACATCTGGAGTAGTTCCTGATGCTGGGTTCCCATCGGGGACGGCTGGCTCCAAAAACACGCCATAGATGCCACGTTGCGTCACCGCCAAGCAACCCTGGGTACAGACTCGAAGCTGCTGCACGGTTTCTGGGAGGGAGATGGCATTCCGATTGGGTAGCTCGGTCAAGTCAGCTCTGTGGATTGCCACCAGTGTCCCAGAGGCCACCCAAGTCACCCCCGTCCCATTCCTAGGGGTGACTTGGGTGGCGAGTTGATGGATAGGTTGCTGGAGGGGCTGTTGCTGAAGACTGACAAAAGGAGCAATGGCCCTTGGCGGATCGAAGCCCATCTCAGCTGGATCCTCTAAGGGTTCTAGGGGCAGTGGGGTGGAGGCCAAACCTGATTCTAGACCCGAAGAGATCGCCGTTTGTAGGGCTTTGAGCATGGCCGCGGCATCGGGAAAACGACGGGCTGGGAGCTTCCGAAGGGCGGTGACGATCACGGTTTGGAGCGATGGCGGCACCGATGCTGGAATTTGCACTGGACGGTTGAGGTGGGCGGACATCAGTTCTTCTGGGGTGCCGGAAAATGGGCGGACACCGACTAGAAGTTCAAAGAGCATCACCCCAACTGCATAGAGATCCGATGCAGGGAAGTATTGACCATAAAAGCGTTCTGGAGCCATGTAGGCCGGAGAACCTGTGTTATTGCTGAACCCATCCTCATACATTTCCTGTACCAAGCGGGCAATGCCAAAGTCAGAAATGCGGGCTCGCCAGCCGGTGGGTTGGACACTAAGGAGAATATTTTCGGGTTTAATATCACAGTGAATAATACCTTGGCGGTGGGCGTGGTCTAACCCAGCCAGGACATCAATCACCAGTTGCAACCCTTGGGTGAGCGTCAGGGAAGACTGCCCATCGATCAAACTGCGGAGATTACCGCCCTCGCAGTAGTCCATCACCAGATAGCGCCCTGTGGCAGTATGCTCCAAGGACTGACAGCTGACAATATTTTCGTGCTGGAGGCTTAGCAGAAACCGGAGTTCCCGCAGAAACTTATGGGTGGGAAAGCGATGGCGATCCAGGGACTTCATCGCCACAATTTTCCCCGTCTGGCGATGACTGGCACAGTATACTTTGCCAAATTGCCCCTGTCCCACTAACCCCAGTAGGCGATACTTGGAACGTTTTGACCCGGCCACCAACAGTTTGGTCACAGTATTCCTAAAAGCCTAAGGTTGGGAAGTGACAACAGCAGGGACTAGGAAATAGATTCAGGCGCAGAGCTGGGCCATGATCGTCTCATGGGAGGACTGAGCTTCCACGAGGGCGATCGCCGGCTCCACACGGGGCCGTAACCCAATCACAAAATAATTACCCTCAGCCCCCATCGATTCACAGGCGGTTTGAACACAATGGAGTTCTTTCCCGGTCAACTGACTGAAAAACACGCTCAAGACCCCGGCTTCCATGGCACAGACGGGTTGAGTCCGCTGAGACGCTTGAGCGGCAAAGGGAGAGTTGACAGTTTTGACCACCAAAAACCCTCGATGCTGGTACTGATGGTCTAAGGAGAAGCTGCCCCAGCCGTGGGTGACCCAACACTGTTGCAGACATTGCAAGAACTCTACCATGCCCATATCACTGACGGCGATGCCGTAGTAGTCAGCGATTTCTTCGCAAAAGCGGGCATAGAAATTTTTGCCCCACCAACGGCCACAGTTAAATAACACTAGGGCGGCAGCCTGACCCGTTTCTCGCTCTAGGGCAGCATAGATCGCCTGAATCAGAGTCTCAGGCAAGGCCAGCAGGCGATCGCCGCGACGATTTTCCAACAGACCCAATTCCAGATCACTGCGGACATAGGCATCGGCAGCAAAGTAATTGCTGGGGATGCGGTCATGGGTTAAGAGATCAGCAACGGAAATCATAGGTAAGAAGAATCCGTAATGAGAGGGGAAGGGAGGACAGTAACAAGCACCGTGGTTAGTTCGCAGGGCTAGAGGCGTGATCCTGAGGAGCCATTGTTTCCAGTAGGGCTGCCTCGGCACTTAGCAAGGGAGGGCTGAAAAGTTCCCACTGGGCTGGATTCAACTGCTGTTGCAGCTTCTGATTCAGCAAATGATAAATCTGGCGATCAATGGCCTGGGTATTGTAAATAGCGATACTTTGCCGCAGCCAGCTCAGCAGACGTTCCTGCACTAGATCGGGTTGATTTTAAAAGCAGCGCCATGGCAGATTGGCGCAACACCAGTAGAGTATTTTTGAGACTCCGTTCCAGCTGGGGGATGCTGGTTTCAGGCAGATCTTGCTCCAGTTGATCAGCGACCTGCTGCATCAGGGATAGTTCTTGATCCCGAATCCGGCGATAAATCTCGAGACGCTCTGGCAAGGAGTCCACATACTCGTTCAGCAGGGTTAACTCCTCGGGTTTGAGATAGCGACTTTCGGCTTCATCAAATAGCGCTTGAATTGTTTCATGCATAATCGTAGATCCAGATTGTCAAAAGAAACAGAGAACCAGCGATCTCTGGCGGTCTGGCTAAAAGAAGCTGGAGAAATCATCCAGGGTCACCTCATCTCGCTTCGCTCCAGCAGGCGGTGGCAGGGTGGGGGCAGGAGGGGGGAGGGGCGTTCCATCCCAAGGAATGGCATGAAAAAATCAGCCACTTTGAGGAGCAAACTTAGGGGCTCGCTGCTACCCTGGAGCGCTGTGACCTTGAGTTCCTGAACCGCTGGGGGATGATCCTCCCAGTTCACCTGGATCAAAAACTGCCGAACCGATTGCTGTAGCCATGGCTGAGTCACCCCTGGGGCGGTATTCCCATTCAGCAGTGAGGGACTCATAACAACCTCTCCCCAGACCGCAGACGCTTTTCAATATCCCCGGCTGTGGCTCCCTCATTCAACCAGAAGGCAGCGGCATCAATCCGATCCTGCCCTCCTAGCAAGAACTTACAGTAGGTTTCGCCCATGGAGTAGCACTGGATTTCAATGCAACTCAGGCGTTTTTTCACCAGCTCGGTAAAAAAGCCCGCAAATAAGCCTGCATACAAATAGCACACTGGTTTACCCACATCCCCTAGGGTACGAGCAACGGCGGAGTCAAACAGGTTAATGAACATGAACCCCTGCTTGCGATCGCCCATATCGACTTCCCATCGCCCCCAGCCCTGGGAGGTAAACGGCCACCACCAGGTTTCCAGCAGAAACATCAGGTTGGTCTGGCGGACACTGCGCTCGAACTCTTTCTCGAACCAAATAGCGAAAAAGTCGGCATCCTTTAGCCCCCAATCGCAACCAATGGTGTACATAATGGCAGCGGAAGCATCTCCAACCTCTTCTTCCAAACCCTCCACCAAACCAATGATAAAGTCCTCGCTGGTGAGGAGGTTACGACCATCGTTCCAGTCCACAATCGTACCCCGGTCGGGGTCAAATTGGAAAAAGTCACGAAAGCCGTAGTGATTATGCTTCTTGGGATGTTGAAGCTTTAGGGTATTCTGAATTTTTGTTGCCGTGGTCATATCTGTTTAGGAAACCTTATCAATAGAATAGGGGTTAGCATTGCACTCACATCCGCAGAGATCACGATCCATTAAATTTAGCAACGCTTTGTAATATAGAGTTGGCTCGGCAGCTGAGAACAGTCTCAGATGGTCAAACGCCGATTGAGGGAGGCTGCCTGACACGCCATTGCCCTCAGCGTTGTGGCGTTGCCGATATTGATTCGTGATCCAGCCCTAGGAACTTGAACTGCATGGAGACAGAGCAGAGGGTTGGGCCGTTGCGTTTGGCACCGCATCACAGAAAAGACCGCTGCCAGGGAAACCTACCTCTCTGACGGTCTCTGTTGTTTAATATGCCCTGAATATCGTTAATCTAACGAGCCTAGGAGCGAATTTTAGGGGTCTGTCCTAACAAATTGCGATTCAGTTCCAAAATCGGGCACAGTAGACTGGCCTCGGAGGGCGTAAAGTGCTTTTTGACCACTTCCTGCATCACTTGATAGGTAATATTGCAGCTTTCCTGCACCTTAAATGCCTTCATAATCGTCTGAAACCAAAAGAGGAATTTTTCCTGTAGGGCTTCCCGGTCATTCAACAGCATGGCGATCGCGGTATAACGAATAACGCGAATCGTGTCTTGCTGCCATTTTGAGGTGAAATCTTCATTGCCGCGAATGAACAACTGGGGATGCAGGGTGTCAATACGACCCTTCACATCCTGGACGATAGTGGCTTCTCTCTCTCGAAGCTTGGTATAGGTTCGCAGGCGCAGCTCATAGGACAAGACGTAGTCAGCAATAAATTGCAGATCTGCATCGGTGGCATAGCGCCCATCGGTAGACCGACTCAGATGTTCGAGCTGGCTTAGCATAGCAACCTGATGATGGGATTTGATTTACGTTTCTTAATATTACCCACTTGACTCCTGGCTCGCAACACTGGATGGTGGCAAAACCTACAAGGGGTAAGGGGTGGGGTACCCTTGGATGCCAATGGGTGCCAGTTGCTACGGCGGATCGTTGGTGGCTAGCGATCGCCCAGTCGTGGTGTATCGTAGGCTGAGCTAACTGCGGCAACCCGTCAGTATTACTGCGGTTGCAGTGGTGTTTGATCTCAAGTCCGACCCAGGGCTTGGGTCAAGGTTCTTTATAGCTCAAATGGGAGTCATATGGTGCAACAGTTTTCAGCTAGCTTTCTCCTGCTTGTTGCAGTCAGCCATCTGATGCTGACTGCAAGCGCTAGCGCGGCAGCGAACAGCAATCTCAGGGTGACCATTAGTGGCCTGAAAAACCAACAGGGACAGGTTTGCCTCAGCCTCTTTTCCAGTCAACAGGGATTTCCGGGGAGCAGTGAGCGGGCCGTGCAGGCTCGTTGTCTGAAAGTAGCCGAAATTCCAATGGTGGTTCAGTTTCAAAACTTGCCCCCTGGCAGCTATGCCATTGCCGTTTTTCATGATGCCAATGGGGACAATATTCTCAACCGCAATGGCTTGGGAATTCCCACGGAAGAATTTGGCTTTTCCCAAAACCCTGGGATCTTTGCCGGCCCTCCTAAGTTTGGGGATTCCCAAGTTCTGGTTTTCGGGCCAGAAACGAACATCCAGGTACGGTTACGATCTCTGTTTCAGGGGTGATCCCGTTGCACCCTAGGGGAATGGGATCGACGGCGCTGGCAAGCAGCTGCCTCTCCGCGCAATCATGAGGGTAGGTTGCGACGACATCGATTCCAGGAGGCGATATGAGTCGGGAGTCTTCCATCGGCAATTCCTTGAAGGCAGGGGTTTTCCAGGCTCTGAGTTCCATCGATACCCGCTGGGCGGTGGGACTGTTCTTGGCAGCGCTGTTGCTGTATGGGGCAAATTTGGGGGAGTTGCCCCTCCGGGACTGGGATGAAGGGACGGTGGCTCAGGTGGCGCGGGACCTGTGGCGATCGCCCCTCGGTTCCTGGCACTGGCTCCATCCTACCCTGGCCGGAGAACCCTACCTGAACAAACCGCCGCTGATGCATCTGCTGATCGCGATCGCCTATCGGGTTTGGGGGGTGCAGGAGTGGACAACTCGGTTGCCGGGGGCGCTGCTGACAGCTTGTTCAGTGTTCTTACTCTACGGAGTCGGGCGAGAATTATTTCCCCAGCGATCGCCTGCGGTGTTCGCTGCCCTCATGTATTTGACTCTGTTGCCAGTGGTACGCCATGGCCGTCTGGCGATGCTAGATGGAGCCATCCTCTGCTTTAGCCTGGGGATGATGCTTTGTCTGTTGCGGGCGCGACGGGATCTCCGCTGGGCGATGGGAGTGGGCATTGGACTGGGATTGATCTGCCTCACCAAGGGCATTTTGGGGCTGCTGCTGGGGGCGATCGCCCTGGGATTTTTGGCCTGGGACACCCCTCGCCTGCTCACCTGCCGCTACCTATGGTTAGGGATCGGCATCGGTAGTCTGCCCGTCGCTTTCTGGTATGGAGCTCAATGGCTGCACTATGGTTCCATGTTTGGGGAACGAGCCATGGTGCACCAATCCCTGAATCGCATCTGGTCAACCGTCGAAAATAACAGTGGCCCTCCCTGGTACTACCTGTGGGAAATTGGCAAGTCGGCCTGGCCCTGGGTGGTTTTTTGGCCCACCGCTGCCTGGTATGCCTGGAACCACCGCAATCTTAGTTGGGCAAAGTTTACCCTGGTGTGGAGCGGGGTCTACCTGCTGGCCGTCTCCCTCATGGGCACCAAACTGCCCTGGTATATCCTGCCCGTTTACCCCCCCCTGACGCTGATGGGTGGAATGCAGTTGGCTCGCCTTTGGCGCAGCAGTGATTGGACGGGTCTGCCCGAGGCATCCGCCCCGTCCTATGCCCGAGGCTGGATTGGCATTTTTGCCCTGCTGTCCCTGGTGGGGTGGGGGGGTAGTGTTTATTTTGTCTGGCTGGCACCGCAACAGACTGCGGATCTAGCTTGGATTCTGGCTGCCATCGCCTTTACCTTTACTATCACCACCCTGTTGCTCCTGCGGCGGGATTCCCAGTTCATACTGATGTTGATCTGGGGCACCTATCTGTCTTTATTGCTGCTGATGGTTTCGGATCATTGGGTTTGGGAACTCGCAGAAGCTTACCCCGTCAAGCCTGTGGCGGCTATTGTCCAAGCGAACAACCCCCCCCGGCCAGCTCATTTATACCTCCTATGCCTACAGCCGCCCTTCCCTTGACTTCTACAGCGATCGTCGAGTCCTCCCCGCTACAGACAGTTCCCTCCAGGAGCATTGGCAGCAGGATACCCAGCCTTTCTTGCTGCTGGATCAAGAGGCTCTCAAGCGCTTGGGCTTACCGAAAATGCAACGCTTAGGAGAAGCCGAGGGTTGGAGTCTGGTCACCCACCCACCGCTGATTACCCAGTAGCCATTGCTGGAGATCGTCGTTGAAGGTGGTCGGGACGATAGCGGAGGTCAGGCATCTGCGGCCATTCTTCAGAGGGTTAAACGTCGATTGCGGGTGGCTTCGTGACCTGCCAGCAAATTCCAGGGTTTTCAAGGAATCATGCCAGGAATGCTGGGAAAGCGGTCTTTGACCATCGCAGCCAGCGTCAGGGTCTAACATAGAGGCTGATAATGGTTTTGAGGTTCTGACAACCAGGAGTGGGGAATTAATCCATGACGGTACCAACTCAAGCACACGAATCTTTGCCCCCAGGGGTCGAGGCAACTCTGACCCGAGCCGCTAGGGCTGGGCAAGCCCTTCCCTTGGTGGTGACACCCGCCACCCGGACATGGACGATTGAAGATAGTGAAGAACTCTACCGCATTCAAGGCTGGGGGGAACCCTATTTTTCCATTAACGAGGCTGGGCGAGTCACCGTCTCTCCCCAGGGCGATCGAGGGGGATCTTTGGATTTATATGAGTTGGTAAATGCGCTTAAACAAAGGAACCTGGGCTTACCGTTGTTGATTCGCTTTTCTGATATTCTCGAAGACCGGATTGAACGCCTCAATGCCGCCTTTGCCAAAGCGATCGCCCGATACAACTACCCAGGGGCATACCGGGGGGTATTTCCGGTGAAGTGTAACCAACAACGACACCTGGTAGAAAGTTTAGTGAAATTTGGCAAGCGGCACCAATTTGGTCTAGAGGCCGGATCAAAACCAGAGTTAATGATTGCTCTGGCGACCTTAGATACCCCTGGTGCCCTGCTGATCTGCAACGGCTATAAAGACCGGGAATATATTGAAACCGCAATTCTGGCTCAACGTCTGGGACAAACCCCGATTATTGTCCTAGAGCAGTTGGAAGAAGTGCAACTGCTGATTGAGGCCAGCCGCAAGTTAGGGATTCAGCCCGTTGTAGGGGTGCGAGCGAAGTTAACCGCCAAGGGAGAAGGTCGCTGGGGCATCTCTGCTGGCGATCGCGCCAAATTTGGATTGACCGTTCCGGAGATCATCCAGGGGGTTGAGTTATTGCGGCAGGCCCAGATGTTGGAGTCGCTGCAATTGCTCCATTTCCACATTGGATCGCAGATTTCTTCCATCAGTGTGATTAAAGATGCCCTGCGAGAAGCCAGCCAGATGTATGTGGAACTGGCCCACCTGGGGGCCAACATGAAGTATTTGGATGTTGGCGGTGGCTTAGGGGTGGACTATGACGGTTCCAAAACCAACTTCTATGCGTCCAAAAATTACAACATGCAAAACTATGCCAATGATGTGGTGGCGGAAGTCAAAGAAGCCTGTGCCGAGCGGAATCTGCCCGTGCCGACCCTGATTAGTGAAAGTGGACGGGCGATCGCCTCCCATCAATCGGTTTTGGTGTTTGATGTTCTGGGGGTCAGTACTGTCCCCACCATCGAACCGGAACCCCTACCCGCCGGGGAACACTTGATTATTCGCAATCTCTACGAGACCTATCAGTCGATCACGACAGATAACTATCAGGAGGCTTACCACGACGCGGCACAGTTTAAAGAAGAAGCCATCAGTCTGTTCAACTTTGGCTATGTCAGCTTGACCGGTCGAGCCCATGCTGAACGGTTGTATTGGGCTTGTTGCCGGAAAATTCTCGCCATTGCCCGTCAACAGGAGTATGTCCCGGACGATCTCGAAGATCTAGAACAGATCATGGCCTCGATCTACTACATCAACCTATCTGTGTTTCAGTCCGCACCGGACAGTTGGGCGATCGACCAACTCTTCCCGATCATGCCGATTCATCGTCTGGATGAGGAACCCACAGAGCGGGCAACCCTCGCGGATCTCACCTGCGACAGTGATGGCAAGATCAACCAGTTTATTGATCTGCGAGATGTCAAGTCAGTTTTGGAACTGCACCCCTTAAAAGCAAAATCAGAGAACGAAAATCAACTGATTCCCACTCAGTTTGAGCCGTATTACCTGGGGATGTTTTTGGGCGGTGCCTATCAAGAAATTATGGGTAATCTCCATAATTTGTTTGGGGATACCAACGCAGTGCATATTCATCTCACCCCCAAGGGCTATCAGATTCAGCATGTTGTAAAGGGCGACACGATGCGGGAGGTCTTGGGCTATGTTCAATACGATGCCGAAGACTTGGTGGAAAGTATTCGCCAGCAAACCGAACAGGCACTGTTAGAGAAGCGCATTACCCTCCAAGAATCCCAATTACTACTGCAAAATTATGAACGTAGCCTCAGCGGCTATACCTATCTCTCGGCCTTTTAACTTTTGATTCAGTAGCATTTGGAACTCACCTCAACCCTTTTAAAACATCCTCTCTGAATAAAATGATTCAAGATACCCATATTATGCCAACTTACTTGAATGCTTTCGGAATCTAGGAGATCCAATCTCAGCCAGTCAGCGTAGTCTTGATCGTCATCCCTATCAAGGGTACGCGATTGAGGAAAATATGTTGACACTTGCAGGCATTCGCTCCAGCGGCGTCATGCTGATAGTTGCTGGCATCCTATTTGGCAGCTTTATGTTTTTCCATCCCCCCAACAATCCCCAGGGAGCGTTGGCGGCGATCGGGGTGCCTATACATCTGATGTGGTTGCTGTCCTATCTCCTGATCGCCCTCAGCTGGGTGCCCCTATCCGCTTTACGCCCGTCCCACAGCTTTTTATCCTCGATCGCCTATTATCTGTCCTTCCTAGGGACTATTCTTTCTTTACCCATCGCCGTCTGGGATGCCTTCTTGGTTCCCTATTTGGCACGCCATGCTCCAGATTTCATTCCCCAGATTGAGGAGATTTCTGGGGAAATTCCGGTGCTAATTTTTCGAATGATCATCTTTTTGACTGTCTTTGAATTCTCCCTGGGCTTTATGCTCTATGGGGTTTCAGCCCTGCGATCGCGCCTATTCCCTAACATTGTGGGGATTTGCCTTGCCGTGGGAGCCCCCTTGTTTTGGGTTGGTGCACTTGTTGTCAGTCAAGGTTCTTTGGGGAATACGGTCACAGAAATGGGTGCATTGCTGTTTGGGGTAGGTCTAGCAATCCTTGGGAGAACCCTGCTGGTCAATGCTGATCAGTTTCTCACCCAGCAATCGATGTGGAGAAAAATCCAAGTTCTAGAATAAAGGTTGTTTGACCACTACTACTTTCAACATGAATATTCCCCCCCATTTGTTCGATCAGCTTTTTCACCAGCGCTAACCCCAGGCCCGTGCCGCCATGCTTCCAGGGGTCGTTGTTGGGAATGCGGTAGAACTTGTCAAAAATGCGATCGCATTCGGGGGCGGGAATTTCGACTCCAGAGTTACTGACGCGAATCTCTAGGGCTTTGGTAGTGGCCTGGGCAGACACCGTGATGGTTTCTCGGGCAGGGGTATACTTACAAGCATTGTGCAGGAGTTCGGTCAAAATTCGTTCCAGATAGGTGACATCGGTGGTGATGTCTGGCAGGTGGGCGGGAATGTGGATCGCTAGCTGCTGTTGCTGTTGGCGAATGCGTTCGAGGAATGTCTCTGCTAGCTGCGGAATATAAACCTGGAGGCTAATGGGGGTGAGATTCAGAGGTTCTTTGCCAGCATCCAGGCGCGCCAGATCCAGGAGATCATTAATTAAGTTAGCCTCGCGTTGGCCTTCGTCGCGCAGGATTTTGACATACCTATGGATGGACTGGGATTGATCCTCCAAGATCCCCAGGCGGTTCAAGCTAATTTCCAACATTTTGGTTGCCATTTTAATGCTGGATATGGGCGATCGCAGTTCGTGGGAGACGGTACTGAGAAAATCATCCTTCAGTTGACTCAACCGCTTTAGTTCCTGCACTTGTGCTTGAGCTGCTTGATAGAGGCGAGACTGCCGCAGGGCGATCGCGCATTGATTCGCTACCTGTTTTACCAGCCGTACTTCCTGGTCATTAAACTCATCACTGGGTGACTTGAACAGCCATAGATCCCCCAGTACTCCCTGATCATCAACAATGGGAACCGCCAGGGTAGTTAGTAACTGTTGATCCGACCGCAGGGGATTGAGAGAAACATCACAAAAATAGCAGATCTGCCCACTGAGCAATTGGGGATAGGTTTCGGGATGGGAGGAATTCGCGATCTCAAAGGTCTGGCCTTGAGCGGGCGAAAGGATGTGGGTGAATTCGTAGGCGATGGTTGAGGTGGTTTGCTCCAAGTTATAAATGCCAGTATCGCAGGCTGCAACCGCCAATCCCTGGGCCAGTTCCTCCACCGCCGTTTGTAAAATCTGCCCTTCATCGAGGCTATCCCGCACCCGATCGGTAATGCGTTTAAGCAGCGCTTCAAACTCTAAGGATTGCTGGAGCTGGGCGGTGCGTTCCTTTACCTGTAATTCCAGATTGGTGTTGAGGGCTTGCACCGTTTGATACAGTTCTGATTGTTGAATCGCGATCGCAATTTGGGTTGCCAGGTGTTGTTGCAGTTCAATTTCTAAGGCTTCCCAGTGTCGGGGAGATTGACAATGCTGAGCCACTAACAACCCCCAGAGGCGATCCTCTAGCAGGATCGGCACCACTAATTTGGCTCGCACCTGCATTTGCTCTAAGAGCACCACATGGCAGGGATCGAGATTGGCCGTGTAGATGTCGTTCGTTCCTTTAACGAATCCTTTGAGATAGCTGTGTCCCTGGGTTTCTACAAAAAAGGTGTCGGTGATCTGCATGCCCAGGATCGATGACCATGCCGCTGCCACCGATTCGGCAATGATGATGCCACTCCAGTCTGGTTCAAATTGATAAATGATCACCCGATCGGTCTGCAGAAGCTGCCGCACTTCGTTAACCGTGGTCTGGAGAATCTGATCTAAATCAAGGGTTTGCCGAATATGTTGGGCGATCGTCGTCAGCAGCCATCGTTGCTCAGACTGCGATTTCAGAGCTAATTCTGCCTGTTTCAGTTTGGTAATATCTGCGAAGGACGACACCACCGCATCGGGTAAAGGGTGATCGGGATGAAAAAGCGGCTGGGAGTTAATCGAAATCCAGGTTGTGGTGTTATCCCCTTTGCAAATGCCCATCACCACCTGGGATTGAGGCTGTCCAGTCGTGAGGGTGATCATGGTTGGATGCGTATCCCCTGGGAAGGGAGAGCCATCTTCATGAATTGTGCGCCAGTGTAACTCTAGGGATGTTTTCCCCAGGATTTGCTCGGGGGTGAGTCCTAAAATCTGTTCCGCACTGGCATTAAAGGCAGTAATTTTGCCATCGGCCTGCTGGAGAACCACGCCCTCTGCCATGGCTGAGATCACAGAGCGATATCGTGCCTCGCTTTCTCTAAGAGCCGCTTCGGCAGCTTTGCGCTCACTGATATCACGGTTAACCCCAATCAACCGCAGGAGTTGACCATCGGGGGCGCGTTGCACCAAAGCAAGGGCTTCAAGATAGTGAATCGTGCCATCGGGCCACACCACCCGGAACTCCGTTTCCAGCTCTCGCTGATTCGCTAAGACTTGCTGGGTCATCGTGCGGTTAACCAAGAGATCTTCCGGATGGAGTCCCGCTTCCCATGCCTCGTATGCCCCGCAAAAGTCGGAAGGTTGGATGCCGTAGAGTTCATACATGCGATCGTCCCAAATGAGGTGATCGTTGACGATATCCCAATCCCAGATGCCAATTTTCGCAGACTGCACTGCCAAATTCAGGCGATCGGACAAGTTTCGCAGTTGCGCTTCCGCCTTTTTGAGTTTGTGGAGGGCTTTATGGCGATCGCTAATGTCGATAAAAGTGACCACGACTTGGGTGAGTTGCCCCTGGGTGTCAAATTCTGGAAAGGCGGTGACCAAAACCCAGGTTTGCACCTCGGCAGCTTGGCTAATGCCGACGACGTAATTTCTGAGGATAGACTGGGTGGCAAGCACCTGATTGACTGGATAGTCTTCCAGCGACATGACAGTGCCATCTTCATGGACAAACTGCCAGGTAGGGTCGATCTCCGCCGTCCCTAACATCTGATCCATAGACAACCTTAAGAGGTCACAGGCATGGGCATTGCATTGCAAAATTCTTGTGTTGGGTGCATGAACCACAAAGCCTGCTTGGATGTTTTCAATCAGGTGGCGGTATTTTTGTTCGCTTTCCCGTAACACGATTTCGGCTTGTTTGCGATCGTCAATAATCGTAAAACAACCCACCAGTTCATCGGGTTCTCCCGCTGGGTTTCGCACCAGCTTCAATTCATCTTGAACCCAAATATAGTGGCCATCGCTGTGCAGAAAGCGGTATTCATGGATGTGATGCCCTTGCTCAAAGAGGGGAGCTAATCCCGCAAAGATCCTCGGGGCATCGTCGGGATGCAGACGCTGCGCCCAAAATCCTGGCTCTGCCATAAATTCGGCGGTGGTGTAACCCAACAGCACGGTGACGTTCTCACTGATGAAGGTACAGCTAAAATCTCCCCCTGCCTGGCAGGAATAGATGATCACTGGGCTGGCAGCGAGGAGAAATTGCAGCCGTTCTCGTAAGGATTGATTTTCTAACTCTGCCCGCTTGAGTTCCGTGAGGTCATGGACGTTGATGACGACGCCAGAAATGGTGCCGTCTGGTTCCAGATAGGGGGCATAGGTGGCTCTGGTAAATCGCCGCTGACCATCGGGATAGTTCAGCCATGCCTCGACGATATGCTGGGTCTCCCCCCCCAAGGCAGCGATCGAGGGAGGGCTTTGCCAGGGTCTCAAAAAACTCTTGCCCGAGTAAATCGCTAACAGAATGACCAAGGATTTGATCGGCGGATTTCTGATTCCAGGATAGGTAGGTCTGATTAATGACCTGGTAGACATAGTTGAGATCGAGAAGGGAGACACAATCGGGGGTGGCGGCAACAATCCCCTCGTAGCGCCGCAGCATGGCATCGGATTGCTGCCGTTCTAGCTCAGAGGCGGCGCGTACGGCAAATATAGTCAAGACTTCCTGGATAAACTGCTGATTGGTGATGGGGCGGTTGTTGATCACACAAAGAATACCGATCACTACTCCAGCCGAACTCAGGAGGGGGATGCCCATATAGCTCTCGGCACCGAGGACTTGTAGGCAAAAATCCTCCGGGAATTGCGGCTGCAGGTTGTTGGGATACAGATAAAAACCCTCTTCAACAACGTGTTTGCAGGGAGTTCCTGCTAGCAGATATTCAAGTTGATCCTGAATCTGCCCATGACTGATCCAGGCCAGGGTTTTCAGGCGATCGTTGTCGGGAGAAACTAATTCACTGACAAAAGCATGATCGACCCCCAGTAAGCGAATCAGATATTCCACCAAAGAACGGAAGAAGGCCTCCCCCGTTTTGGCAGAAACGCCCTCAGCAATGTTTTGGATCAGTTCTGTTTTTTGCTGGTGCAGGATTTCGTCACACTCGGCTTCCCTGGTATCAGCGACTGTGCCCACCTGGTGCTGCTCCAGCTGACTTTCTAAGTGTTGCTGCCGCAGGTGCAGCTCTGCTTGTTGGACAGCAACCCCGAGTTGCAGGGCTAGGTGCTGCAAGAGCTGGACTTCCAGGGGTTGCCACTCGTGGGGGCTGCGACAGTGATGGACAATCAACAAGCCCCATAAACTCCGCTGGTGGAAAATCGGCGCTACCAGATTGGCTTGTACCTGGAATCGTTCTAGAAGTTGGGCATCACAAGGGGCAAGATTGCCCCTGGGAACGTTTGAGATGCTGGTGGTCTGTCCCTGTTGGTAGCGTTCCACCCAGTTGGCTGCATAGCAGGGGTCGTAGACCACCTGTCCGAGGATGGGTGTCCACTCCGTACCCACAGACTCAAATGCAACAACAGCATCCTGATCCGGAAGGAAGCGATAGATCAGCACCCGATCGGCGTTCAGGAGCGTCCTAACCTCGGCGATCGCCCCCTGTAAAATGCTTTCTAAGTTTCTATCTTGTTGGATTTGGAGGGTGATCTCTGCAATTTTCCCCAAAATTAACTCTGGGGAAAGTACCGATGATGGCGAGTCAAGAGACACCATACACCTCCAAACTACTTAGTCGTATTTTCTACACACTGTCCCATTTCTAGTATTTGGCAGAAATTGTTCCCTGAAAACTAAGCACTATAAAACAACACAATTCGGCCAGACAGCCTGTAGCTTCAGGTTTGGCAGCGATCGCCGTTCCAGGATGGTCGGAAGGGATCAGGCGAACAACCCCAACTCGAGAATGAAGGACGTTTGTCCACCGCCACTTTCAATGTGGATAGTCCCCCCCATTTGTTCGATCAGCTTTTTCACCAGCGCTAACCCCAACCCGGTGCCGCCATGTTTCCAGGGATCGTTGTTGGGAATGCGGTAGAACTTATCAAAAATGCGATCGCATTCGGGGGCGGGAATTTCGACGCCAGAGTTGCTGACGCGAATTTCCAGGAATTCCATCGTCGATCGCGCAGAGACGGTGATTGTTTCTCCGGCCGGGGTATATTTGCAGGCGTTGTTTAAAAGTTCAGTCAGTGCCCGCTCTAGGTAGGACAGCTGCGTGGTCAGGGGGGGCAGATCTTCGGGAATCTCAAGGATCAGTTGTTGTTGTTGGCTGCGGGTGCGTTCGAGAAACGTCTCTGCTAACTGGGGAATACAGAACTGGAGCGTCACGGACGTAAGATTGAGGGGTTCCTTTCCAGCATCCAAACGGGACAGATCCAGCAGATCATTGATTAAATTCACCTCCCGTTGGCCTTCGTCGCGCAGGATTTTGAAATAGCGATGGACGGCATTCGATTGATCTGCCAAGACTCCCAAACGATCCAGGCTAATTTCCAACATTTTGGTTGCCATTTTAATGCTGGACATCGGGGTGCGTAATTCGTGGGAAACGGTACTGAGAAAGTCATCCTTAAGTTGACTCAGGCGCTCTAGTTCCTGCACCTGTGCTTGAGCTGCTTGATATAAACGAGACTGCCGCAGGGCGATCGCGCATTGGGTTGCCACTTGCTGTACCAGTCGAACTTCCTGGTCATTAAACTCATCCTGGAGTGACTTGAACAACCACAGATCCCCCAGTACTCCCTGATCATCAACAATGGGAACCGCCAGGGTAGTTAGCAACTGTTGATCCGACCGCAGGGGATTGGGAGAAATATCACAAAAATGGCAGATCTGCCCCCGGAGCAACTGGGGATAGATCTCAGCATGGGGCGCGGTTGCAATCTCAAAGGTCTGGCCTTGGGCAGGTGCCAGGGTGTGGGTGAATTCGTAGGCAATGGTCGAGGTGGTTTGTTCTGGGTTATAAATGCCGGTATCGCAGGCCGCCACTGCCAATCCTTGAGCTAATTCCGCCACCGCCGTTTGCAAAATCTGCCCTTCATCCAGGCTATCGCGTACCCGATCGGTAATGCGTTTGAGCAGCGCTTCAAACTCTAAGGCTTGCTGGAGCTGGGCGGTGCGTTCCTGTACCTGTAATTCCAGATTGGTGTTGAGGCTTTGCACCTGCTGATAGAGTTGCGATTGTTGAATGGCGATCGCAATTTGGGTTGCCAGGTGTTGTTGCAGTTCAATTTCTAAGGGTTGCCAGTGTCGGGGAGATCGACAATGATGGGCAATTAACAAGCCCCACAGGTGAGCGTCTTGCAGGATCGGCACCATCAGTTTGGCTCGCACCTGCATTTGCTCTAACAACGCCAGATGGCAGGGATCGAGATTGGCCGTGTAGATGTCGCTCGTTCCTTTAACGAATCCTTTGTAATAGCTGTGCCCCTGGGTTTCTACAAAAAAGGTATCGGTGAACTGCATTTCCAGGAGGGAGTCCCATCCCGCTGCCACCGATTCCGCAATGATGATGCCACTCCAGTCCGGCTGAAATCGATAGATCACCACCCGATCCGTATGCAGGAACTGCCGCACTTTATTGACAGAGGTCTGGAGAATCTGGTCTAAATCAAGGGTTTGCCGAATATCCTGGGAGATTTGACTCAGTAACCGTTCCCGCTCTGCTTGCTGATGCAGTGCCGCTTCGGCGGCCTTGAGATCGGTAATATCTGTCAAGGTGCCAATGTAACCAATCGTCGAACCATCGGCATCCAGTTCCGGAGCCACCTGCACGTAGTACCAATTGATGGAGCCATCTGGCCGCAGATGCCTCCCCTCACTGTGGTTGAAGACCAGATCTCCTGCATGTGATTCAGCATAGCCAGCTGCCCATTGGCTGAGGAGCGCCTCACGATCCTCTGGATGCAGAGCGTCCATCCATCCCCTGCCCATGGCGGACTCCTTCGGTCTACCGGTCATTTCACACCAGCGATCGTTGACATAGACGCAGTTCAACGGCTGATCAAACCGGAAAACACCGACGGGGCTGACCTCCGAAAGAATGCGATAGCGAGCTTCACTGGCTTGCAGGGCGATTTCGACTTGTTTGCGATCGGTAATATCCAGAGCCGTCCCCAATAGTTGGATCACCGTTCCCTGGGCATCCCGCACCGCTTCCCCACGTCCAAGGACATAACGGATGGCACCATCTGGGTGGATGAGGCGATGCTCAATTTCATAGGGGGCACCAGTGGCGATGGCCTGTTCCACGATCGCTTGCAACTGAGGGCGGTCATCGGGATGCTGGATCTGGAGGTACTCTGGGTAGGTGGGTTCTGGCTGAGTGGGGTCGAGTCCAAAGATATGGAAGAGTTCCTGCGACCAGGTGATTTTTTGGGTGGTGAGGTCAAATTCCCAACTGCCCACGTGGGCAATTCGCTGCGCTTGCAACAAGTTGGTTTCACTTTTTCTCAGGGCGGCTTCAATTTGCTTCAGGTCGGTGATATCGCGCCCCACCGACTGGAATTCTGTTAAATTCCCCTGCTGATCAAAGAACATTTGATTCACCCACTGGGTCCAGCGGATTTCTCCCTTGACAACCACCCGGTTCTCAATAATTACGGTGGGATTGGCAACGGTCATCGACGCTAGCAGTTGAGCGACTATGCCCTGATCTGCTTCATAAATCACAGGGTTAAAGCTTTTTCCAATCACTTCTTCCCGACGAATGCCAAAGTAGCGGCAGTAGGCATCGTTGACAAATAGCAGGGTGGAGTCCGGCAGAAAGCGAGAAATCAGTTCAGTTTGTTCATCCAAAATGGCGCGAGAGCGGGCCTCGCTCTGTTGCAATGCCAGTTCAGCAGCTTTGCGAACGGCCTCCTCCCGCTTGGCTTCGCTGATATCTTTAACGGCGACAATCACACAATCCTGCCCTTCCAGATTCCGAACTTCTGCCGAGACCTGCACGGTTTTCACAGCCCCAGACTTCAGTCGAGCGGTTGCTTCTTGATCCAGCACCTTCCCCTCGGTTTCAAGTTTCTGTCTGACGGAGTGACGCTCTTCCAGATTCGCCCACAGATTCAGTTCCAGGGCAGTTCTGCCAATCAGTTCTTCCCGGCTGTAACCGAAAAATTCCAGCATCCGATCGTTGGCTTCTAGGATCCGCCCCTCCGCCAGGGTTGTAATCGCGATCGGGTCGGGACTGGTGCGGAAAATGGTGGCAAATTTCGCTTCAGAGGTTTCCAGGGCTGTTTGAATGCGGCCAAAGGACTGGCGCACCTGGTCTGCCATCTGGTTAAAGGATTGTGCCAACTCCTCCAACTCACTCACGGAACTCTCGGTTGGTAACTGATGTTCCAGGTCACCGTTTGCCATGGCTCGACTGGCTCGGTTAATCCGGGAAATTGGCTCGGTTACTTTACCAGCGGTGAACAGCCCCAGGGCGATCGCCAATCCCAACGCCCCAACACAGAGCAAAGTCGTTGTCAGGGTATTGTGATGAATCGTGGTCATGAAATCGGACTCTGGCACCACAATCACCACCAGCCAATCCAGCCCCCGTTGATCCCGGTAGGGACTGATGCGGACAAACCGCCGTTGGTGATTCACCACCAAGTCGAGTTGTTGGGTGGTTTTGATCGAGTCCAAGCCACCGAATTGTTGGATCAACTGTTGCGTGATCTCCCGTGTCTGCGGATCGCGGCTGTTGATTGCCTGGAGCCGCCTAGGCTGGCGTTTGAGTTGGGCCACATAGGGGATTTCCAGGGTTGAGGTGGCAACCAGATCCCCAGATCGTTCAAGAATAAACGTCTGTCCCGAGGGGGAGAAGTGGAGTTGATTGAGATAGGTACTGATATCTGACAGTCGAAAATTAGCGGAGAGAACTCCCTGAAAGTCTCCGATCTCGTTATAAATCGGAGCAACTGACCAGATGGCTAATATGGGTACAACCTGAATCACCAGGATCGGGGTCCAGGTCTGGGTTCTGGCAGCTTTTGCGTACCGATACCAGGGTAATTGATGGGGATTGACGATATTTGTGTAGATTAACTTTGTTGGCTGACCCTTGGCGTTGACCAGAAAGTATTGACGTTGCTGGGGTGCGGCTGGCTTGATTTCTCCTAAGAAGGCGGTGCCAAGAGCCAGGTTTTCCCCGGAGATCACCTGGACTTGGTGCTGAACATCCGCACTCAAGATCCTCCCGTAACCCAGGTATTCCCCTTGCTCACTGGCAAAGTCAACGTTCGCTAGCAAGGGATGGAGCAGCATTTGCTGCCAAAACTGCTGCCGTACTTGCTCACGATGATTGAGGTTCAGGGTTCCCTGCTCCACGGCCAGACGGTTCATGGTCACCACGTCGTAAGGCACCCGCAAGTAATCCTTGAGGCGATCGCTGATCCGCTCTCCTACCTCCTCCATTAGCTGATGAGCCAGATCTGACACTGCCTGTTGGCTATTTTTGTAGGACAGGTAACCCACTAATGCCACGGTGGCTACCAATTGCAGAACAAAGGGCACCACCAGAACCAACCGGAGGGACATAGGTTTGTGGAGGTGTCTGAACCAGCTACTTTGAACCACGATCTCGTCTGACTATCTGCCTGAACTGAGCCCTTGTTTCACACCGTATTCGCGCATTCACATATGTATCGCTGATTGCAATAATTTGTTAAAGATTCAGTAGATAGACTGAGCCAAACCCAAAATGCAGAACTTTCCAGCTCCTCTCCAAAACGGTCGTACCTTATGGCTTCAAAGGAGTGGGAGGAAAGACACGTCCAGAATCAAGTCCGGATGATGCGCGGTAGTTGAACCTACTTAAGTATATCCAACGACCACGGTTCCGAATCTCATGGTTACCTACCCCAACTCGAAGGTCGTCACCCCAAAAATGCCCGAGATCGCAGAGGTTGGGCATGCATTGGTATACATGCGGGCGGTCTCAAACATCGGGGTCATCTGGTAGGTTTTAGCCAGGTGCAGTGCCGCAGGATTCAGTTCTGGGACATCTAGAAAACAGGTTGCTCCCTGGGCATAGGTCACCAGAGAACGAAACAGTTGCTCCGCCGTTGCGGCATCCAGGGCAAAGAGGGGGCCAATCTTCCAGCCAACCTGACAGGGGCGGATCACCCCATAGCCAAGAATGCGATCGCTCACCTGCTTCACCAGACCCACAGAACCCTGCTGTTGAATCCATGCCTTGAGAAACACGGGGCGAGGAACTGGAAAAAATTGAGCGTCAAAAGCGAGTAACTGTTCAAAGGGCAGCACTGATGCCGGCATCACTGCCTCGGATGTTTGGTGAATTTGCGGAAACTCACCCTGGTAGCGAATGTTGCGATAGGCCAGGGAAAAGCCAGATTTACGGTAGTTATCCTGTTGGGCAACCACCCCATCCAGGCCGATGGTGCGATCGCCCAAATAGTTCATGGCATGTTGCCAGGTTTGCCATCCGTACCCTTGACCGCGCCACTGAGGATGGACGATGTAGAAACCAATAAACCCAAAGGTATCGTCGTAGGCAACCGCAGAAATGCAGGAAATTGGCTGACCATCCAGCTCACCGACAAAAAAACCACGGGGATCGGTAGCCCAAAAGCTAGCTGCGTCATGGAGACCTGGATTCCAACCTTCCTCAGCTGCCCAGGCGACGGCGGTTTGGAGATCGGGCAGATGCATGGGGCGAATGATAACTGCCATGGGCAAAATGGGATATTGGCGAATTATCCATAATTTTGCAGGTTTTTGAAGTGATATGGACTGCTTCTTTATGATCCCTCCAGTCCAGGGTTATCCCCCCCAACCATCGCCGATACCGCACTGCCCTAGGACTAATTTGCCAGAAAACCTTAGATCCCCTCTATTCCCTGCCCTGCGGCTTGGCTAGCACCTTGGGGGTACTGGCGACCGCGCCACTGTTGCGGCGTCCGCAGAGACGAGAGCAAAATTCGCAGCACCGCCAGGGGATCGGCCAGGGGCGAAAGCCAAAAGGCCCAGATGGAACTTCCAGCTTGACTAAAATCATAGGCAGGGGCGATCGCGGCGGTCATCCCCCAACGGATCAGCAGCAACAACAGATTTAAACTCAACGCCGTCAAAACCGTCAAAGAAGGCCGATCCGTTGCTAGCAGCAGCGTCATTGGCAGGGGGAGTCCTTGAACCGCCAGCAAAAACCAGAGATCCCCCCACAGCTGTTGGGGACTTGCCGCATCCTTGAGATCCAGCGATCGCCCCCACTCTCGCCAGGTTTCAGCGGCTCCTTCATACATCCGCACCTTCAGCACCTGACTGCCATCCAGAAAACCCACCTTCGCCCCCTGACTGGCTGCATACCGAGCCAGGGTGACATCATCACAAAAAGACCCACGGGCACAGGTGTAACCCTCTAAGCGCTCTAACAAGCTACGGCGACAGAAAAAACACTGTCCATTCGCCA
>NZ_JJML01000042.1 GCF_000775285.1 Neosynechococcus sphagnicola sy1
ATCTCAATTAACTGAATGAATGGGGTTATCTCAGGACATCAAGATCGGGGGAATGGGTTGTTGGTTGCAACAGAATTGAGTAGGAAAAATAGGGTTGATTCTGATCAAAAATCTGAAATTTTACATGAATAGAAATGATAGATTTGAGGGGTATTCGGCGAATTTCCTGCTCTAGATGACTTAGGATGATATCTAAATCAAAGAAGGGCTGCTGTTGATGCTGGGTCAGAATTATCAGGCTCTGATCCTGGAGAAAATAACGGAATTGCAGTGCGATCGCCGGATCATTGACCTTGGAGTATAAGGAGTGTTGGAGGAGTTGATGGATCGATTCTAAATGGTGGGAAGGCAACTGGATATTATGCTCAATAGCCGATAGCTCAATGATTTTAACCGTCCTAGGGTCTGGGGGTGACGGCATTAAATTAAGGGATGCTGGAATGCTATGGGGCAATGCCCTAGAGGTCTTTGATCTCCGCCAGATATTTTTTTCACCCAAGGGCTTATCTGTAGAAGATTATGAGATCGGAGTAGGGATGTCATCAATAGGAGACTCCCAAATGCCAGGAGCAAAATCATTCCCATCTGGCTCAGGTGATCGGGGGTAGTGAAATAGTTCCCACTGGAAAATACAATCAACAAAATGAAGATGGAAAAGGGAAATGACATGGCCAATAGAGCCGTAGCAAACTCTATATTGAAAAAATTAACTGGAGGCTCTCGATCACCATCTGCAGAGAGATCTAATGGAAGCTGGTTAATGTTGGTGGCATGAAGAAGAGGCCAAAGGCTACAGGATGCCTGGGGCAGGGCAACGAAGAGCGTCCGGATGTCTGGGGTAGTGGGATTCAAGAGGGCGATCGCAACGGCACTTAACATAAATCCGGCACCTGAGCGCGCCAATAAAATCATCAATAATTTACCAAACTGAAAGGATTTAAGATTAAGAGAAATTCCCACATAAAATAAAATCATCGGCGTCGCGCAAACTGCGAGTTTTTGGATCGCATCAGATAATGCCAATGGTAACCGTTGAGAGTTGATATTAAAGATCGCAAGAATGACTGCTAAAACGATCGCAATATTAACAGGTTCGCTAATTAAAAATCGCACAATACTCAGCCATTGGGCATCAATTTTGGTTTGCTGGGTCTGGGCTTGACTCTGCTGATACCAAAAAATAGCAAAGGCATATAATCCAACGAGGACAAAGAATTTATTCCCCATGTCTGCTAAAGCCGCCCAGGCAAGTCCTTGCTGACCAGAAAACTGGGCAATAAAGGGATAGACCGTTAGACCGGGTGCCAAGGAAGGAAACAATAAAATCAGTGCCCGACTCCGATCAGATTCCGACTGCTTGATTAACAGGGCAGAAACTAGACTACCAATCACAAATAAGAACAGATTGACAGCAAGGGCAAAGGACGGGAGGAGAACCAAATCTAAGGTCGTGTCAATTTCAATCGTGGAAAGAAAAATGGTTGCTGGCAGGGCAGCATTCAAAATAAAGTTACGAATTGCCCCAATCGCAGTGGGGTCTTGAAACTTTTTCTGCAACAGGTAGCCAACACCAATGAGCAGGATGAGGGCGATCGCTTTAGGGACGACAGCGTGAGTCATGAATTTGATAGGTCATTGTCAAGTTGACTGAGCAGATGTCTCAAAAGATACATTTTCTCCCTTGAGAGTAGAGTTGGGAGAGGAGACAGCATCTTGAAGCCAGTCTGCCCACAGCCAATCGTCCCCATTAAACCGCCTCAGCTATAGCCCTCTGCTTGGGGTTTCCAGACAATACCCAGGGTTGCCTTGCTGACCTTGCTACCGTAGCTGATTGTATCAAAAGTATAGGCATTGTCTTGCCGAAGGCTTGATTCTACGCTAAATAAAGTCTAGTCTTCTTTTAGGAGATGCGTCTCTTGTCCAAAATTTAGGGTGCGTCTGGCAGCTTCTAACCTGATCAGACTGGCAATCACCGATTCTGGGGGGGAGGTCGCTTGAGATGCCATTACCCAGGGGAACCTCAGTCACGACAGTGCTACTACGGCATTGTTAAGGGTGGAGGTCACCAGCCTTTCAAGGGCTAACTATCTTTGCCTTTAAACTTTGCCCATAGCCCAAGATTATTGAGAAGAACTGAGGATGCTACATCACCAGTGATTGATCCTAGAGGGTGAATGCATCAAGTGTTGAACCCCCAAGATCGATAAAGCCATGAGGAAGGATCTCTTGAATTGCTCCAGGATCAGGCAGTTAGCCTCAAAATCTATTGTTTGCCAATCAGCTCTCCTGTAAGGTTAAGTAACTACCTGTAAAACCGCTGCTTAAATCGGGGCGATCGCTTCTATATTTAGAAGTGGAATCAATGACCCGCTTGAACGTTGTCCAAGCAATTGACTTAAACCTTTGAACTAATGTCTTGAAACCATGAAAAAGCGAACTAATCTTGAATCGTGGATAGAACCGTTACTGTGGAGCGCGAGATTAGTAGTCATTGTGCCTGTTGTCTTTAGCTTGCTCAGTGTTTTAGTATTGTTTATCACTGGTAGCAAAGAGATATTAAATGGAATTTTTGTGGGTTTTCAAGGCTATGATAAAACAAAACTTTATCGAAGTCATCAGTCATATTATTACAGGTATTGACTTGTATTTAATTGGAATTGTTCTGTTAATCTTTGGATTGGGGATTTATGAGTTATTTATCTCAAAAATCGATCCAGATGAACGGGAGGACAGCGATACTGGAGTTCTTGAGATTAAATCTCTAGAAAATTTAAAAGACAAACTGCTAAAAGCCATTATTATGGTGCTGGTTGTTACCTTTTTTAAGCAAATTCTCTCCATCAAAGTTGAATCTACTCAGGATCTACTCTATTCAGGAATTTCCATCCTCCTGATTGCCACCAGTGGTTACTTAATGCATTACTCTTCTTCCGACCATCATTAAATTTAACGCACCTGGCTCTCCGGCTGTAACCTTCAATAAAACTAATACCAATTGAAGGTGAAGAATAGGCTCCGCCTGTTTTAACAAAAGCCCTGCGGGGTAAAGCTTTCAAACGCCCGACGATGCTCACCTTCATGCAAGTTCGGTATCATAATTGTTCATCCTTAAACTTCGACACAGTCGAAGTTTAAGGATGAATTCGACCGTCCGGAAGCACCGTCCCAGATAATTTGGCATCAGAGCAATCCACCGCTTCTAGATCAGCACCCAGCAGGTTGGCCCCTCGAAGATCCGACCGTTTCAAAATTGCCCTCCTAAGATTGGCAGTACTCAGGTTGGCCCCTCGAAGATTCACTTTTGCTAAATTTGACCACCGCAAGTCGGCTCCGCTCAGATCGGCTTGGCCCAGATCCGCTCGGAATAAATTCGCCCCATTTAGGTGGGCTTGGATCAATTTTGCCCGTTGCAGGTCAGCCCTGGATAGATCCGCTGCAAATAATTCTGCGTTACAGAGGTTTGCCGAACTGAGATTTGCATGACTGAGGTTGGCAGCATTTAAATTCGCGCCACTCAAACTGGCGCGTCGGCAATCAGCATGGGTCAAGTCAGCTTCCCGTAAATTTGCGTTGGTCAGGGATACCCCAATTAAATTGGCGGCACTGAAGTCAGCGCCCCGCAAATTTGCCCCCCGCAGATCAGAACCGATTAAATTTGACTGCCGCAGGTTGGCATCGATCAAGCAGGCAGCTAACAGTACCCCATTGACCATTTCAGTCTCTTGCAGGTCTACCTCGGTGAGATCAGCCCCCTGAAGGTTGGCATAACTGAGGTTTGCTTGTGACAAGTTGGCAGCCACTAAACAGGCATGGGTCAGATCGACCTTACGGAAATTTACCCCCCGCAGATTTACCCCCCGTAGATCAGCACCGCGTAAATCAGGTTCCAGATGGGGAAATTGTTGTCGCCATGCCTGCCAGCGATCGCTCCCCTGTTTCAGTTGGGCAAGATGCTCCATATTTGCCATCTGGTGTTCCCTGCAACCCTGTGCCTATTCTTTACGACCCCCCGGTAGGGACTGCCGCCCAGACAGATTCTCAATGGCAGCAATGGCAGCCTGGGAGCCAACGAGAATGTCGCGTTCCTCGCCCCCTAGGTACACCCGGCCAAAACTACCGAAGGCCAAAACCTCGAGAATATTAATGGCTGAAGCCTTTTCCGCTTCGTTCGCAGCCAGAGCCGCATAGCCTGCTGGCTCTACTTCCAAGACGTACAGCGTTTGTCCGGCTAGCAGCATCTGTCCCTTGCAGAAGCGGTTGATCAATTGAGTTTGATGGGCATCAATATTGCGGATGATCTGACTGGAAATAATGCGGGGCTTCAGCCGCTCCCGTTCACTTACCCCCAGAGCTTGTAAAATGGCTTGACCTGCTGCCCGTGTTTCCCCCTGGTTGGTGGAATGAACTTCCAACAGACCATAGAGCCGTTCTACAATCAGCAGTCCGGGACGCACCACCGCAGATTTGAGGGCGATATCGGTAATCCGGTTGATTTCAATCCCAGGAGAAATCTCAATCCAGAGAGATGCGTCTCCCGGCAAGGGCAAAAACCCCTGTGCCACTGTTCCCAAAAAGGCCGCGTGTTGCCGTTGTAAGCTATCTAAAAACACATAACTGCGGAGTTCAACACCCACGGAGATCGGCTCTGATGGAAAGCTACATAAGTATACAAATAAACGGAACCTCTCGGATGCTGTCGGCCAACGCAGTCAGGGATTCCCTGATGGGGATGAGAAGCTATCCACTGTATCTGGCTTGGAAGGTTAGCGGGGAACACAGGGATTGAGCCAGAGTAGCATCGCCTTTTCTAACTCGTGTAGTTCTCGGTAGACCTCCTTCCGCATCCACTGGGCGATCGCATCCAGGGGAGAAAAGGCAGAACCCGCTTGCCAATTCACATCTGGCCCCAAGGGAGTCAGGTGATTTCCGGGCAGGGTTTGTGTGACGACCATGCCGGGGAAGCGGTCATTTAACAGGGTTTGCAACCCCTTGGTTTGATCAAGCTCATCCTTGGTGAATTGAATCAACAGATTCCGCCGCACCTGGTAGCGCTGGGCAACCAAGCGATTGGTCGCCGCTGGCGAGGGGGTGAACTCCATATCCAGGGCAGTCACAAGGGTTTCCGCCAACGGGATTGAATTGCGGGCAGAGTAATTGTTAAAGGAAATCAGAATATTTCCCGCCCGTTCGATGGCGAATAAACTGCCCAGCAATAAGTGCAATTTGCACCCCATGCTGTGACCTACCCCATAGATGGGGAAAAACTTGCGCCGCAGCACCGTAGCCTGGAGGCGTTCCAGGGTGGATTCAAATCGATTCAGCACATCGTCGGCGATCGCCTGATGATCAAAGGTATTGACAAAGGGCGTGGCTACAATCACATAGCCCTGTCGCCCGAGAGACTCCAGCAACCGACAATAGGTGACTTGAGGGGCGGCGGCGACAAATGCCCCCCCCAAAAAATGCACCACACCGATGGGGCGAGGGGGAACCCAGACCCAATTGTTCGAGATTTCCTGCCACTCCATGATCAATTTTTGTCCAGAACGCCTCATTAAAATTGCCCCAGCCCTGCCTTGAAACAGCGGCTTTCAGAAAGCGTCAAGCTGCCATGTCTGCTGTCTCTCGGGGAAATCCAGCCTTTATTGTAACGAGGAAACTCTAGGGAATCCTGTTGTCAGCCCATTCTCAAAACCTGATCCAGCGGCCCCTGACCCGGATTCACCTCTTGAAGGCGATGGGTGATAAATCTGAGAGGGAGTCAACGTGCGCGGAACCACAATTGCTACACCTCCACCTTCGTCGTCATGCCATAATTTGTGCGTTTGGGTAGACCACTGCCGCACAAGCCCCTCGCAGCAGATTAGAATGCGGATTGAAGTTGCTGTGAGAAAGGATTAGAAATGACAGTGAAAAAGGGTGATCTCGTCCGTGCCATCCGGGAGAAATTAGACAATAGCCTCGAAGCTCAAGCGAGTGACCCCCGGTTTTCGTCCTATCTCTTCGAAACCAAGGGTGAAGTAGTGGATGTTCGGGGGGACTATGCCTTTGTCAAATTTGGGCAGGTTCCCACTCCCAATATCTGGTTGCGGTTGGATCAGTTAGAAATTTTTAGTTAATTAAGATTGCCCATGACGATTGACGCTGCCATTACATGCTCCTCCCCCCGTGTTGCCATCATCGGTGCTGGGAATGTAGGGAGTACGCTGGCTCAACGGATTATTGAGAAGAATCTGGCCGATGTGGTATTGCTAGATGTCGTTGCGGGTCGCCCCCAGGGAATTGCCCTGGATTTACTAGAAGCGCGGGGAATTGAGCACCACGATCGCCAGATTGTCGGGACTTTAGACTACGCCGATACGGCTCATGCCAATATTGTTGTGATCACTGCTGGGTTGCCCCGCAGACCTGGGATCAGTCGGGATGATCTGGCTCAAACCAACGCCCAAATTGTGATGGAGGCAACCCAACGGGCGATCGCCTATTCTCCCAATGCCATCTTGATTGTGGTCACTAATCCGCTGGATGTGATGACCTATCTGGCCTGGCAAGTCAGCGGCCTCCCAGCTCACCGGGTGATGGGAATGGCAGGTGTCTTAGATTCTGCTCGATTTCAGACCTTTATTGCCCTAGAGTTGGGGCTGTCGATCACTGATATCCATGCGATGGTGCTGGGGAGTCATGGGGATCTGATGGTGCCGTTACCACGCTATACTACGGTGCGGGGGATTCCGATTTCAGACTTACTGGAACCCGCTGTGATTGAACGGTTAGTCGAGCGCACCCGCAACGGTGGCGCTGAAATTGTCAATTTGATGCAAACGGGGGGCGCTTACTATGCGCCTGCAGCTTCTGTCTGCCAGATGATTGAAGCAATTTTGTTGAATCGCCCCCGGTTACTCCCCATTGCTGCATACCTTGAGGGTGAATACGGACTCCAGGATGTGTTTCTGGGAGTGCCCTGCCGCTTAGGATGTCATGGGGTCGCACAAATTCTGGAACTCGATTTGCAAGCTGGGGAACTAGCTGCCCTCCAAGGTGCAGCACAAGCAGTTCGCGAGCAGCTCGACCGGGTGCAGGCAATGCTGGCAGCACTGGCCTCGACGCGACGTTAGCCAACCAAACGGATGCTGCTGCTGCCTCGCTTAACTTCCTAAGGATTTGCTTTATAAATAGCCTCTTAGGCCATCTTCCTGATGATACGCCTGAAGCATTGCCAACGCTGAGAACTGCATGGACACCCCTGACCCTTCGGCAGCTTGCCGCCCCAGCGCGATCAACCAACTGCAAGCCCAGGATCGGGCCGGCCATAATTGGTATCGTTTTGTCCTGTCTTTCCCCCCCCACCTCGTCCGGGACTACCTGAAACGCTTTGGCATTACCTCAGACCAGCAAGTCCTGGATCCCTTCTGTGGCACGGGTACTACCCTGGTAGAGTGCAAAAAACTGGGCATTCCCAGTGTGGGAGTGGAAGCCAATGCCATGGCCCACTTTGCCAGCCAGGTGAAACTCGACTGGACTCTGAATCCCGATCAATTGCGGCGACAAGCCCATGAGGTAGCGGAGCGCACCCAGACACTCCTCGCATCAGATCGTGGGGAGTTGCGGCGTCTGGAACCCGATCGCCAGCAACTGCTCCTGAAGAACTCCATCAGTCCCCGCCCCCTGCACAAAACCCTCACCTTATTGGAACAACTTCAACAGCACTCCGATCACCGCCCCCTTCCCCATGGACAACTGGCCTTGGCCAAAGCCCTCGTGAGTAAAATTGGCAATCTCCACTTTGGCCCCGAGGTGGGCATCGGCACCATCAAGGCCGATGCCCCGGTGGTGGAAGCCTGGTTGACCGAAGTGGGGGCGATCGCCCAGGATCTCCAAGATTTTCAATCCCAAGCTAGCTTCCCTCCGGCGATTGTTCACCAGGGCGATGCCCGCCAGATGCGCCAGGTACTAACCCCTGGGACGATTGATGCCGTGATCACCTCCCCTCCCTACCCCAACGAAAAAGACTACACCCGCACCACCCGCTTAGAGTCAGTGCTGTTGGGTTTGATTCGCGATCGCGCCGCCTTAAAAGCCCTCAAACAGGGGTTAGTGCGGTCGAATACCCGCAATGTCTACAAGCTAGATCAAGATGATCAGTGGATTGCCAGCCATCCTGAAATTCAACGCCTCGCCGCCGCGATCGAAGCCAAGCGCATTGAACTAGGGAAAACCAGTGGCTTTGAACGCCTCTATGCTCGAGTCACCAAGCTTTATTTTGGAGGCATGGCGCAACATCTGGCGGATCTACGCCCGATTTTACGCCCTGGTGCCCATTTGGCCTACGTGGTCGGCGATCAGGCCTCCTTCTTCCGGATTCTCATCCATACCGGTGAACTCCTGGCCGCAATTGCCCAATCCCTGGGTTATGAACTGGTGAGCATTGATCTGTTTCGCACCCGCCGCGCCACGGCCACCCGCGCCGAACTGCGTGAAGAAGTGGTGGTGCTGCGCTGGGTGGGCGATGGTCAAAGACCACTCTCCGAGCATCGCTCCCTCCAGAATTGAGGCAGAACCCTAGCCCCTAGACTTTTTGTCAGGCACACCTGTAATACTGGTGGTTGGGAATTTTCCCCTCGCCACTGGTAATCCGCGATTCTATCGGGCACCCCCATGAGTACGACAGCAGCAATTCTCTATAAAAAGGATGGCTACGATACCAGTGGTAAACGCCTGATGGGTCGTCAGGCCGCTGGGGAGGGCTTCCTGAAAAGCTTAGTCCAATATGGCACGGCGGATTCCCTGTTTTGCTGTGCTGCCACTCGGGATGAGTTTGCCGAATTTTGCAAACAAATTCATCGTTGGATGCAACACCCCCGCAAAGTACAGTGGCTGCCCGAAGCGGATCCGCGATCGCTATCCCAGGCTGGGACGCTCTACCGTCCCGATGGCATCTTGGCGGATCTGGCATGGCAGCGACGATTTCTCGATCCCCAAGCTTACAGCCTGTGTGGAGTTACCCATACCATCGCTAGTCGCGGGGTGATGCAGGCCATTGGGGATCTGTTGATTGCGCCAGTGCAGCCCTGGGATGCCTTGATTTGCACCTCTCAGGCGGTCAAGACCGCCGTTGACCATCTCTTGCAAGACTGGGCTGACTATTTGGCTCAGCGCCTCGGGAGTCGCCCAGAACCGCTGCTGCAACTCCCTGTAATTCCCTTGGGCGTTGACTGTGACAGTTTCGCCCCCCCCGTCCGCGCCGCCGATCTACGGCACCAACTCCGCCAGCGCTTGGGCATTGGGGCTGAGGATATGGTGATTCTGTTTGTCGGACGCCTGATCTTCTACGCCAAAGCCCACCCGGTGCCCATGTATCAGGCGGTGGAGCAGGCGGCTCAGACCACCCAGGCCAAGATTCATCTGATTCAAGCCGGCTGGTTTGAAAATCCCAGGGAGGAAGCAGCCTTTAAAGAGGCCGCCCAACAGTTTGCCCCCTCGGTGAAGCATTTGTTTTTAGATGGACGTCAACCCGAGATTCGGACGGGTATCTGGTCAGCCGCCGATATTTTTGTTTCCCTCTCCGACAATATTCAAGAAACCTTTGGCCTCACCCCCATTGAAGCCATGGCATCGGGGCTACCCGTAGTGATTACGGACTGGAATGGCTATCAGGAGTCCGTCCGCCAAGGCATCGATGGCTTCAAGATTCCGACCCTGACCCCCCCTGCCGATGCCGGACTGGATCTAGCCGCTGGTTACTTCAGCGATGCCCTCAATTACAGTACCTTTGTGGGGCATGCCTGTCTGGCAACGGCGGTGAATGTGGAAGCCTGTACCCAGGTTTTGATCAACTTAATGACCCAACCGACCCTGCGACAACGCCTCGGGGAAAACGGGCGGCAACGGGCGAGGGCTACCTATGACTGGCGAGTGGTGGTGGCTGCCTATGAGCAGCTGTGGCAACAATTGGCTGAGATTCGCCAATCGGCGACGATGGCAGCCCCCCTGTCCCCCGGTCAGCCACCCCATCCCCTTTGTCCCGATCCCTTTCGGTTGTTTCGTCACTACCCAACCCTGGCGTTAACCCCTGACCTGCGATTGAGCTTGGGGCAGATGGCATCTCCCGAATCCTTAGCCCTCGTGCGCCAATCCTGGATGAGTGGATTTGGAGCCACTGAGCGGCTACCCCACACGGTGCTGGATGCCCTGTTAGCAACCCTCACGGTCACTGGATCGCTATCGGTGGCCGAAATTCTGGCTCAGTACTCTGACCAGGATGCCTCAAAGTTGGCGAGATCGCTGGTGTATCTTTTGAAGTTTCAAGTCCTCCGTTCCGACGACCCGTCCTGGCAACTTTTCTGAACCTCTATGCGAGTTCTGTTTCTCCATACCAACTTTCCGGCTCAGTACCGGCATGTGGCTCTGGCTCTGAGTCAGGATCCTAAAAATCAGGTGGTTTTTGGGACTCAAAACCAAGAAGTGGAACTGGGGGGAATACGCAAAGCAATTTTTCAACCCTCCCGTGAGGCCCATCCCAGCACCCATCACTACATTCGCCCCCTGGAATCTGCGGTTTTAAACGGCCAAGCGGTCTTCCGGCTAGCCAACCAACTCCAGGCTGCGGGTTTTGTCCCCGATGTGATCTGTGGCCATTCTGGATGGGGGCCAACCCTCTACATGAAGGATGTCTTCCCCAAGACCCCGCTCCTCTGCTACTTTGAGTGGTTTTACCATGCCCGAGGGTCCGATGCGGACTTTGATCCGGCCGCCCCCCTAGCCATGGATGACTTACCCCGCATCCGGACAAAAAACGCCCCGATTTTGCTTGATCTCTACAGCTGCGATCGCGGACTTTCTCCCACCCACTGGCAGCAGTCCCAATTCCCCCCCGAATTTCACTCCAAGATTTCCGTGCTCCATGATGGGGTGGATACCAACTACTTCCGCCCCAACCCCGGCAGCAAACTGGTGCTGCCCAACCTGGATCTCTCCCAGGTGGATGAGCTGATCACCTATGTTTCCCGGGGGATGGAACCCTACCGGGGATTTCCTCAGTTCATCGAAGCCCTGGCCCATATCCAACAGCGTCGTCCCCACTGCCATGCGGTAATTGTGGCCTCGGAACGGGTGTGTTACGGGAAGTCGCTGCCCAACGGCATCAGCTACAAAGACTACATGCTTAAGAAAGTACCGCTGGATCTGTCGCGAGTGCATTTTGTGGGGACGCTCCCCTACGGACTATACCTGAAGGTTCTTCAAGCCTCCTCAGCCCACATTTACCTTACTAAACCCTTTGTACTCTCCTGGTCGATGATTGAGGCCATGTCGGCCGGGTGTCTGGTGGTTGGTTCCGCCACCGCTCCGGTGAAGGAAGTGATTCAGGACGGTAAAAATGGGCTGCTGTTTGATTTCTTCTCCCCCACCCAGTTGGCCGATCGCATTGATGAGGTGATGAATCATCCTACCCGGTTGGCCTCCCTGCGGGTGAATGCTCGCACCACCGCCCTGGAAAACTATGCCTTAGCAAAATTGCTGCCCCAGCATTTGCAATTGATTCAAAATGTGGCGCAGAGATCCCTCGTTCCTGGCTGAAATTTATATTTTTGGGAACATGGGGCTGCAACTACAATTTTGAAATAGCTGCGGCAAGATCAGCAAAATTCCAATCATCTTCCAAGGGGCACCGGATGAATAAATATCGACTGGTCGCAGGTTTGATTGTCTTTGCCATGGTCTTTGTCAGTGGTCTGATGGTGACCAGCAATGCCATCGGTGCCTTCCTCGCCGGGAGTGTCCTGGGCCTGATCAGCTTTTTTCAATTTGGGCAAGTTCACACCTCGTCCCCGGTCACGGCGATCGGAAAAACCCTTCTCAGGGGTGTCGGAGAGGGAGTCGTTGAGTTCCCCTGCTACCCCAACCGTTCAGCCAATTACACCGGAACTCCCGCCGCCCCCCCCTCCCCAACCCACAACCCTGGTGGTCGCACCGGACAGCCCCTACCCCACCTTGGGAGCAGCCATCAGCGCTGCCGTGCCGGGATCTACGATCCAGGTTCAACCGGGCACCTATCGCGAGAGCCTGGTTGTAGATAAACCCTTACTGATTGAAGGAATTGGTGCTGCCGAGCAAGTGGTGATTCAAGCTGAAAACGGCCCCTGTCTGCGGATACAGACTGATCAGGCAACAGTGCGCAATCTCCTCCTCCTCGGTCAGTCTGCCGCCCACTATGCAGTCGAGGTTCACCAGGGAGAACTCCGACTCGAACGCTGTAACATTATTACCCTCAAAGCCTTGGGTAACCTGGGGGTTCAGGGTGCCTGCGCCCGAATTGCGATCGCTGAGTGTGGCATTTATGTCGGTGAGGACTCCGCAGGAGTTGTGGTGGCAGATAACGGGGGTGGCACCATCGAGAACTGCCTGATCTCCGGGAGTCCCAATAGCCAGATTTTAGTGGAGATTAAAACCGGGGGAGATCCGGTGATACGAGGCTGTCAGATTCTCCATGGACATCACCATGGCGTTGTCATTTCCCAGAATGCAGGCGCTACCATCGAGTCCTGTGAAATCGCCCACAATGGCGGTGCTGCCATCGCCATTCTCACGGGAGGCAACCCCCTGATCCGTCAATGTCGGATTCATCATAACCAAGGGAATGGGATTTTGGCGGCTGACGAAGGTCGAGGCACGATCGAGCAGTGCGATATCTTTGGCCATGCCCAGTCAGAGGTCTTGATTACCACCGCAGGCAGCCCCATTTTCTGGCAATGTCGAATCCACGAGGGGCAGCAGTCCTGCTTGGAGGTTGTGGAAGCTGGTCAGGGAACCCTCGACGAATGCGATCTCTTTGGCAGTTCAGCAACCGCTCCAGTCGTTGTGATTGAATCTGGCGGGGATCCGCTAATCCGCCACTGTCAAATTCGCGATGGTCATGCCTACGGACTGGTGGTTCGCAACCAAGGCAAAGGCACGATCGATGGCTGTCACATCGCCGGTAACCGTGAGGGAGCTTGGACGGTGGCACCAGATTGTCAGGTTGTGGGCTTGGCGACTTAGGGAACTAAGAGGATGTTTTAAAAGGGTCGTCTTGAGCCTCAAATACGACTCAGTGGTGCAATCTAAAATCCATAAACCCTGATTCTGTCGTAGCGGTCTCTAGGTGGTCTGAGTGGTTGGATACACCCAGGAAGACTTTTAAAACATCCTCTAAGCTCCCCTTTCTATCTTTAAACCTCTTGAACCATCAACTCCAAATTGGCAGCGCAATGATTATTTACTGTACCACTGAGTCATCCCCAATCTGATTTCTAAACAGGTGTAACCTAGCCAGCAACAGAGTTTCATTCATTGAGTTGAGGGTCTAAATAAATAGGCTGGCAACCCGATCCAGAAACCCCCGCTACTCAGTGGTCGATCAACCCTAGAGATGAATGGGGGTGACATTTGAACGAGACAAAGATCGATTTCATCAAGGCAGAGATCGCAGAATACCTAGAATCTGACTGGCAAGGCATCAAATCCCTTAAAGACTAGGCTCGTTTGTCGAGGGATAGCAGTGAGATCGCGGTCAAAACTAAGATTAGGCATCCGTTTGAGTAAGGTGTTAAAGCAAATGGTTAACTCCATGCGAGCCAGAACCGCACCTAAACAAAAATGAAACCCCTGGCCCAAACCCCAAGTGCTCATTGGGCGATCGCGTGATCTGGAACTGATCCGGATCGATAAACCTCTCAGGGTCATGATTGGCGGCTCCCAGCCCTAGGGCAATTACACTGCCTGCTGGAATCCCTTGCCCGCCGATGGTTAGATCGGTCTTGGCGATACGAAATACAAAGGGTGCAGGGGTATCGAAGCGGATCATTTCTTCCACTGCCAACGGCATCAGCTCTGGATGATCTTGTAGTTTTTGCAGCTGATCAGGATGTTGGAGCAATGCATGGACGCCGTTGGGGATCAGATCGGTTGTGGTGAGATGACCAGCATTCAAAATTAGAATGCAAAGGGATGGCAGCTGCTCTAGGTCAAGTCCCTGCTCCTCATAGGCTAGGGTCAGCAGGCTGATCATGTCTGTTCCGGGGTGCTGACGCCGTGCTTGAATCAGTTGGCGGATCAGGGCTGTAAATTGAACAGCTCCCTCATCAGCTTTTCTGGCAAGGGATTCAATGTTTTGTCCACCGGGTGCGCCCCAAAAGGTGCCAATATCCAGCGCCCAGCGGATCAGATCCCCTTGATTGGCCTCTGGCACCCCAAAAATTTCGGCAATGATCAGGGCAGGCAGGGGGACGGATAAATCGGCCACAATATCCATCACGCCGCGATCTTGCACCCGATCCAACAAAGCATTGGTTCTCGCCAGGATGATGGAGCGCCAACTCTCCAGTGCCCTAGTGGTAAATCCCTGGTTCGCCAGTTTACGCAAGCGGCTGTGATCTGGTGGATCTTTCTCGATCAACATATTGTTGGTCAGGCGCAGGAAATTTTGAATCAACGACTCATCCAAATTGCCCAACTGTTGAACAAATAATGAGCTGCGATCTGCACTGAGACGCTCATCTCGCAGAGCGGCTTCAACGTCTTGATAACGGGTGAGCAACCAGTAACCCAAGGCATCTGAGTAATGAACTGGGTTTTCCTCACGCAACTTTTTGTAGAGGGGATAGGAATTAATCTGGGCTTCAGGGGTAAACAGATTGTAGGTGGGTGGCTGGGCTGTCGGCATCGTGGATGTTCCTGGAACTAAATCTATTCAGGATTACGACTGCTGAGCAAAATTGGATCTATTGAATCCATCGTTCCAGGCTTTCCTGGAATTATCATGGAGGGTGCCAACTGAGTTCGTCTGTCAGCTTTCAGGAGAAACCCTCTGTCACTTAATGTCATTACCGTTCCCGTCGATGGCGACCAACCGCCCACGGGTCTCATGGTAGCGCTCCATGGTTGGGGTGCGAATGCCTTGGATCTGGCCTCCCTGGTGCCAATGCTAGATCTCCCCAGTTATGAATTCATTTTCCCCGACGCTCCTTTTACCCATCCTCAGGTACCGGGTGGCAAGATGTGGTATGACTTTCAGGGAAACCAGGGACTGGCAGAGAGCCGAAAATTACTCTTGGAGTGGTTATTGTCCCTCGAAAGTAGCACGGGGATTCCGCTCTCACGAACCATTTTGAGTGGTTTCTCCCAGGGCGGGGCGATGACCCTGGAGGTGGGTTTAAGCCTCCCTTTGGCGGGACTGATTTCCCTGAGTGGCTATTTGCACCCAATGACGCAAACAATGCCTGCGACCCTGCCCCCGGTGCTGATTGTCCATGGTCGCCAGGATGCGGTGGTGCCTGTGGCAGCAGCACAGAAGGCACGGGATAGTTTGCAAGGGTTAGGGGCAGCGGTGCAGTATCAGGAATTGGACATGGGGCATGAAATTCGCCCGGAAGTCCTGCCCTTGATGGAACGGTTTGTGGTCAATGCGATGGCACAGCAGGATTAATGGCATGACAATGACCCGAGTTCAGGTTCCCTGGCTGTTCCAGGTGGTGGGTCGTCTGAGTGTCTCCCAGCGAATGACCCAGGTGGGATTGATCGTTACCTTGCTGTTTGTGCTGATTGCAGTTTTAGCTCCGAGTTTACAGGCTTGGGGATGGCTTCAAAGTCCAACGGAATCCTTACTCAACCCGATACACGAGCCCCCCTCGCTGCCCTACTGGTTTGGGACAACCCGCCAGGGCTACGATGTTTTTTCCCGCACCTTATTTGGGAGTCAAGTGGCTTTGCAGGTGGTGGTACTGGCTACGGGACTGAGTTTAGTAGTCGGTGTGCCCCTGGGATTGGTCAGCGGCTATTTGGGAGGGTGGCTGGATCGGGTGTTGCTATTTGTCATGGATAGCATTTACACCCTGCCGGGTCTGTTGCTGTCGGTCACCCTAGCTTTTGTGGTGGGGCGGGGGATTTTCAATGCAGCGATCGCCCTCAGTATTGCCTATATTCCCCAGTACTATCGGGTGGTGCGCAACCATACGGTGAGTGTGAAAAACGAGCTATTCATTGAAGCAGCCCAGGCACTCGGTGCCTCAACCTGGGCAATTCTGTCGCGTTATTTGTTGATGAATGTGATTCAGAGTGTGCCCGTGTTGTTTACCCTGAACGCGGCGGATGCCATTCTCACCCTGGGAGGGTTGGGCTTTTTGGGGCTGGGACTGCCCGATGAGGTGCCAGAATGGGGACATGACATGCGCCAAGCTCTGGATGCCTTGCCAACGGGGATTTGGTGGACGAGCTTTTTCCCAGGTTTGGCGATGACCACCTTGGTGGTGGGGCTATCTCTGCTGGGAGAGGGGTTGAATGAATTCCTCGATCGCCGTTCACGGGTTCGCTGAGTGGGGAATGGACTACCGGAAATTTTTAGCCCAGTTATCATCCCCGGATGGTCATGGATCTGATTTAGAGCCGTTTGAGGCCATCCTCCAGCAAGTTGCCAGTACTACGAGGCGGGGAGAGGGTTCTGGCGACCAGGGACTGGCTCCTCTGTTGCAGTTATTACACAGTGCGGTGGGTTATTTAGAACCCGAGGAAATCTATTGTGAAATTGGCTGTTTTCCGGGAGCAAGTCTGATTGCTGCTTTGTCCGATCATCCAGAGGTGATGGCCTATGGGGTGGACACCCTGGCAGCGTTTGAGTCTGTGGAGGTGGGTCTGGAACAACTGGTGGCCAACCTCTTGCAGTTTCAAGTCTTAGAGCAAGTGCTCTTTTGCTGCCAGGACTTTGCAGCTTTTTTCTATGACTTGAAAACAGCAGCCCCAACGACAAAAATCGGAGTCTATTTCTATGATGCTGCCCACGATTACCGCTCTCAACTAATGGCGCTACTCCTCGTGAGACCGTTTCTGGCGGAGCGGGCACTCTTGGTGATCACGTCCGATCCACTGGGAGGGGTAAATCAGGCAAATTTGGACTTTTTGGCTGCCCATCCCCAGAGTCGATTGCTCCTCAGCGGTAGGGATCAGGCAGCAATGGGGAAGGGGCAGGGTCTACAGGTAATTGCCTGGGACATCCATTCTCAGCTGGAAACAAGACACGCTGTTCCCCTAGCATCGCTGCGAAACCAAGCCATGATTGATGCGATTCAGGGGTTACAAGCCCCTGATCGGGCTGAACTAGCAGCAGTTCTGGTGGATCAAGCTGATCAGCAATGGCAACAAGGGGATGTTAAGGGCGCGAAATGCAACTATCTGGCGGCTTTACGGTGGCAGCGAAACTGTGCTAGGGCATGGCAGGGCTGGGGTGGGGTGTTGACAATAACAGGCCGGGTAGATGAAGCAATTCAGGCCTACCAGCAAGCCCTGATTTTCAATCCCCAAATGATAGAAACCTATGCCCGATTAGGACGGATCTGGTTGCAGCAACAGAAGTTCGATCAGGCGATCGCTACCTATCAGCAAGCCCTAGCTTTAGCACCTAAACAACCTGAGATTTTGACTCAGATGGGAGATGTGTTTGTTGCCCAAGGTCAACCGGGGGTGGCGGCACTCTACTATGGCAATGCCTGTCACAGTCGCAGTGACTATGCAGCAGCGGTGCGGTACTACGAGCAATTCTTGGCAACGGAAACTCCGGGGGAAGCCTTCTATATTTTTCTCGGGGATTGTTATCAACGCTTAGATCAATTTCCCCAGGCGATCGCGGCCTACCGACAGGGTATTGCAGTCCATCCCCAGTCAATAGAGCTGTACTTTTACCTAATTATGGGGTTGCAGGCATCGAATCAAATTGAGTTAGCCCTGGACACAGCTACCCAAGCATCCCAGGATCATCCCGACAATTTTTGTTTCAAGCTCCTACAAGCACTACTGTTGCCAGTTGTCTATCGCTCCTCTGATCAGGTGCGGCACTATCGCCAGCGATTTACCCAGGGTTTAGCCCGACTCACTCAAGAATGTCAGCTCCACTCCCCCGCAGCTTGTCGAGATACCTTGATGGGAATTGGCAAGATCACCAATTTCTATCTAGCCTACCAGGGGATGAATGATCGGGATTTGCAAGAGCAGTATGGGCAACTGGTGCACCGGATCATGGCTGCCAACTATCCCCAGTGGGTTCAGCCCCGACCGATGCCGACCTTAAGTCCAGGGGAGAAAATTCGCGTCGGCTATCTTTCCGCCTATCTCAGGGGGCACAGTGGTGCCAAGTGGGCAATCGGGTGGCTGAAGTATCAGGATCGCCTACGCTTTGAAACCTACTGCTATCACATGGGCCCCGAAGTTGATCCTGTGACGGATCAATTTTGCCAATATAGCGATTATTTCCATCACATCCCTGATCAATTGGAGCGGCTCTGTGAGCAAATCCTGGAAGATCAATTGCATATCTTGGTGTTTACCGATATTGGCATGGATGGGAAAACAACCCAAATTGCTGGACTCAGATTAGCTCCGGTTCAGTGTACCGCCTGGGGACATCCCGTGACCTCGGGCTTGCCAACCATTGACTATTATCTCTCGGGAGCATTAATGGAGCCAGAGAATGCTAATGAACACTATTCAGAGGCATTGGTATTACTGCCAAACATTGGGGTAGCCTATCCCCAACCGGATACATTAGTGATCGAAGGTCACAGCACCCATTTATCCCTGCGTCCCCAGTTTGGGATTTCAGAGACAGCGATTGTCTATCTTTGTTGTCAATCACTATTTAAGTACTTACCAGAGCATGATTTCATTTTTGCAAGACTGGCTCAACAAGTCCCCCAATCGGTCTTTATTTTTATTGGCAATTCCAGCTCGGAGGTAACTCAGCAATTTAGCGATCGCATCGGACAGGCATTTCAAGATTTAGATTTGGCAGCAGAGAGATTTATCAGGTTTTTACCCAAGCAAGATCGGGAAAATTATGGGCGACTCCTGAGGACTGCGGATGTTTACTTGGATGCACTGAGTTTCTCAGGAGGAAATACTGGCATTGATGCGATCGCCTGCAATTTGCCGATTGTGACCCTGGCTGGCAAGCTGATGCGCAGTCGTCTTGCAACTGGTATCTTACAAAGGATTGGCGTTACTGATACCATTGCCCAGACTCCACAAGAATATCTTGAAATCGCCATTAGATTGGGGATGGATCGAGACTGGCGGCAAAGCATTTCTGACAAAATTAATCATTCTCAATATATGTTATTTGAAGATCGGGAATGTGTTCGATCTTTAGAAGATTTCTATCAGCATCTTATGACCTAAGAATTAAGGGTTTAAGCAAGGGTTTCAAGATATTCACCTGACGGATTCTGATCTATGGATTTCCAAGGCTTCCTCAATGGTTTAGCAGATCTCTATGAAGATTGGGGAGAATTGCAGACAACGCCTCGATCTCCGATTTTCTCTGAAATTTCAGCCCAAATTCAGGATGGTTCAGATCCTAAGGTGCTACAACTGCTCAACTGGGCGGTATCCAACTTAGAAGATAATGAAGTTTATTGTCAGCTTGGTTGTCAGTTGGGTTCAAATTTGATTGGCGCTTTATCCGGCCATCCAGAAGCCCTAGCCTATGCTGTGGAAACCTGTTTAGATGCAGTGGGTAAGGAAGATCGTCTTGAACAATTAATTTCAAACCTTGAGAGTTATCGCCTCACTGAACAGGGTTTTTTTCTGTCATCAAGATTTTGAAAGCTTTTTCCAAGATTTATCCGAACTAGAGCTAGCGCACAAGATTGGGATCTGTTTTTATGATAGCGATCAAGATTATCGTTCTAACTTTCTCTGGTTACTATTGGTTCAGCCTTTTCTTGCCGATCGGGCACTGTTAATTACTACCCGTAGCCATTGGTCTGGGGTCGCACAAGCCAATTTAGATTTTCGGGCGACCCATCCCCATTGTCAGTTGCTCCTGGACTTGACCACCGCAGCAGATTCTGAATTTTGGCAGGGCCTACAAGTATTAAGTTGGGATACGACTCAATCCCATGAGGTTAACTGGGATGACTTAGAAGCACAGCAGCATCAAGACTTTATCGATCAAATGCAAGGGATTCAGTCCCAGGAGAATCAACGGATTATTGAACAGCTATTTGCAGCGGCTGTTGCGGCTCACACTGCTGAAGCATGGACAACAGCTGAACGCAATTATCGAATGGTCTTAGATTTAGCTCCCAAACATGCGGATGCTTGGCATAACTTAGGGATGGTGCTCTATGCAACTCACCGATATCCCGTGGCACTCCAAAGTCTCTTGCGAGCGATCGCATTATTACCAGCTGTAGCGAACTATCATTACAGCCTCGGCTTGGTCATGGAAGCAGTTGGCGATGGAGAACAAGCAATCCATGCCTATCAGCAAACGATCACCCTCGATCCGCACCATCCCCATGTTTTTTCGGTTTTAGGGAAGTTGCTCCGTCGCCAGGGACAGACAACGGAGGCAGAAGCCATTTATCGTCAGGATATCATCTGCAATCCCGCGCGATCGCAGCCCTATGTGAATCTGCTTACCTATCTATATGAACAAAATCGGGAGCAGGCAGCTGCCGATCTCTTAGCATCTGTTTTGGCATCAGTTTCTGATCCAGATATTATTAATCACCTAGCCTACACATTGACCTATTTAGGCTGTGTTGATGCCGCGATCGCAACCGCGGCAGTTGGCTTGGAGTTACAACCGGAAAATTTATATTTGCGGATGATTCAGCGATTAATGCTGCCCATCTTATATAAAACTGAAGCCGATATCCAATGGTATCGACAACACTATCAAAGTGGCTTAGAAGATCTGATTCGCTATACTCAAAATCTGGATCATCCCCAGGTGGCTCTTGCCGGAATTGCCTCTGATCCCTATCTAAGTTTCTATTTAGCGGCTCAAGCCCAAAATGATCGAGATCTGCAGCGTCTTTATGGTCAATTTGTGCAGGAAATCATGGCGGCCAATTATCCAGACTGGATACAGCCCCTGTCTCTAGCACCGTTGAAGCCGGGAGAGAAAATCCGAATTGGCTATGTTTCAGCATTCATGCGGCAGCATACCGTTGGCAAATTATTTCTGGGATGGCTGCAATATCATGATGTCAAAAGTTATGAAATTTATAGCTATTATATTCGCCGAGATGTCGATGCAACTACTCAGGAATTTCAAGCATATAGCGATCTCTTTCACCAGATCCCAGAGGATTTAGAAGCAGCTTGTCGGCAAATTATCGCCGATCAACTCCATATTCTGGTGTTTCTAGAAATTGGTATGGAAGCTCAAACCACTCAAATGGCAGCGCTGCGGCTGGCTCCGATTCAATGTATGGCCTGGGGACATCCAGTAACATCAGGCTTGACCACCGTTGATTACTTCTTGACCAGTCAGAACATGGAGTCTGAAACGGCATCTGAACACTATACTGAGTCACTGGTTTATTTACCCAATATTAGTATTGCCTATCGCCAGCCTCGTCTACCTGAGCAGCGTAAATCTCGTGATTATTTTGCGTTACCCGGATCAGCAACCCTGTATTTATCTTGTCAATCCATTCATAAGTATCTCCCCCAGTATGATTGGTTGTTTGCCGCAATTGCCTCTCAAGTTCCTCAGGCAAAATTTGTCTTTATTGCTGCTAGGTATCCCCACCTAACTCAACTTTTGAAAACAAGACTCGATCAAGCTTTCCAAGCCTATGAATTGGATTATGGTGAATATTGTTTTTTCCTCCCCCAATTAACGATAGACGACTATCTTTCTCTCAACTTGGTTTCTGATATTTTTCTGGATACCTTAGGTTGGTCAGGCGGTAACACCACCTTAGAGGCGATCGCGGGTCAGTTACCCATTGTTACCTGTCCTGGAGAACTCATGCGAAGTCGTCATGCGGCTGGTATTTTAAAGCTGCTAGAGGTGACAGAGACGATCGCTGCCAATGAGACCGAATATATTAAAATCGCCGTGAGATTAGGACTCGATCCAGCGTGGAGACAAACAATTGTCAGCCAGATGCAAGCCGGCCTCGGATGGCTCTATGAGGATCGAACCTGTGTCCAGGCTCTAGAAACTTTCTATCAGCGGGTTATATCCCAGGGACTTACCAGTGGCAGTATCCTATCTTTAGAAGCAGGATAACCGTCGGCGATATCAATAGCGTCAGGGCGGATGCTTAAAAGTTAATTCCAGGAGGGTACCGACGCAGATCTAAGGTTGGAAGGGAGTCTGTAACTGATAGTGCAACTGTCTGCGAGCTTCAGCCAATGCTTCGGGTAACTGACTAGCATCCCGGCCCCCTGCTTGGGCAAGATGGGGACGACCACCGCCCCCGCCCCCGCAGCGTTTCGCGATCGCCCCAATAAATTTGCCAGCTTGCAGACCTTTTTGAACCAGAGTGGGACTGAAGGCCGCCACCAGACTTACCTTGTCAGGTTCGGGTACGGAGGCCAAGACAACGGCCCCTTCCCCAAGTTTTTCTAGGAGTTGCTCGGCTGCTATTTTTAGGGAATCGGCATCCACCTCCCCCAGTTGGGCTACCAAGATCTTTAAGTCTCCAATTGGCTCAGCATGGGTGAATAGGCGATCGGCTTTGGCCACAGCCAGCTCTGATTTCAAAGACTCGATCTGCTTCTGGGCGGTTTTCAATTCCTGCTGCAAGCTGGTAATCCGATCGGGAATTTCTTCCGGTTTAATCTTGAAGCGATCGCTGAGATCCCGAACCACGTGATCCCGGAGGTTCAAGTATTCCAAAACCGCCGGGCCTGCCACGGCTTCAATACGGCGAATGCCAGCGGCAACTCCCGTTTCAGCGACAATCTTAAACAGACCAATCTCAGCGGTATTGTGGACATGGGTACCGCCACATAACTCCATCGATACCCCTGGGACATCGATCACCCGCACTTCGTCCCCATATTTTTCCCCAAACATGGCGATCGCCCCCTTGGCTTTGGCGGCGGCAATGGGCATCACCGCCACTTCCGTGGTGTGGGCTTCAGCGATCCAGGTGTTAATCTGTTCCTCGATCTGGTGGAGTTCCTGGGACGTTAAGCCTCGGGAGCAGTTGAAGTCAAATCGCAGCCGATCAAAGGCCACCAGGGAACCCGCCTGGGAAATCGTCGGATCAACAATGAGTTTGAGGGCTGCTTGCAGGAGATGGGTAGCGGTGTGGTTGGCTTGTACCCGGCGACGGCAGGCCAGATCAATTTGAGCCGTTAACTGATCACCCCCCTGCAAGGTTCCCCGCTCGACGCGGCCAAAGTGGACAAAAATCCCCGACTCTTTCTTGACATCCTCAACCCGAATCAGCACCGCTTCCCCCGCTAAATAGCCGCGATCACCAATTTGTCCCCCCGACTCTGCATAGAAGGGAGTGCGATCTAGGATCAATTGCACCGCGGTCCCTGGGGCGGCAGCTTTCACTAACTTGCCTGCCACCAACAGGGCTTTCACTTGGGTGGTAGCAGAGACTTGGGTATAGCCAAGGAATTCCGTGTCATGGAGTTCAGCAGCGAGTTGATCCAGGGTTCCCTGAACCGTCAGATCGATGGTTTCATGGGCATCCTGGGAGCGCTGGCGTTGCTGTTGCATCTCCACTTCAAACCCTTCCAGGTCAACGCTTAAGCCCTTTTCTGCTGCAATTTCTTGGGTGAGTTCCAAGGGGAACCCGTAGGTATCGTAGAGAATGAAGGCATCCCGCCCAGTAATTTGTTGGGTCTCGGATTGCAGCATCTCCGCTAGGAGTTTCTCTCCTCGCTCCAGGGTCTCTAAGAACCGGGATTCTTCGCGGTGCAGTTCCGCTGCGATCACCGCTGCCTTGGCTCGGACTTGGGGATAGGCCACTTCAGCTAAGGCAATGGCCGTTGCTGCCACCTCTGCCGTGAACTGGGTTTGAATCCCCAGCAGCCGACCATGGCGCACCACCCGCCGCAGCAGCCGCCGTAACACATACCCCCGCCCGATATTAGAGGCGGTAATGCCATCGGCAATCATGTGAACCACCGCCCGAATATGATCGCCAATCACCTTCAGGGAGACTTGGGTCGACTGATCCGCCGTGGCATAGTCGATAGCGCCAATGGCAGCAGCGGTTTGGATGATCGGGAAAATCAGATCCGTTTCGTAGTTGTTTGGCACCCGCTGTAAAATCTGAGCCATGCGCTCTAGCCCCATGCCAGTGTCAATATTCTGATTCTGGAGGGGGGTGAGGTTGCCCTCCGTATCCCGGTTATATTGCATAAACACCAGGTTATAAAACTCGATAAACCGGGTGTCGTCTTCGAGATCAATGGCATCCCCCCGCTCGGGATGGAAATCGAAGTAAATTTCAGAACAGGGGCCACAGGGACCCGTCGGCCCAGAAACCCAGAAATTATCCTTTTCACCCAGGCGCTGAATTCGTTCGGGGGGGACGCCAATCCCATCCCGCCAGATCGCAAAGGCTTCCTCATCGGCTTGGAACACGCTCACCACTAACTGTTCTGGCGGCAGTTGCAAGACTTGGGTCACCAATTCCCACGCCCACGCGATCGCCTGGGGTTTGAAATAATCCCCAAAGCTAAAGTTGCCCAACATCTCAAAAAACGGTATGGTGGCGAGCCGTCCGACCTACATTCTCAATGTCGTTGGTGCGGATACATTTCTGAGCGGTGGTGACTCTGGAAAACTCAGCCGGATGCTGGCCTAAAAAGATGGGCTTAAAGGGTAACATCCCGGCGATCGTCAGCAGCACAGTAGGATCATCCGGCACCAGGGAGGCACTGGGAAGCACTTGGTGGCCTCTGGTTGCATAGAATTCTAGAAATGTCTGCCGAATTTGTGCGCCGCTGAGAGGGATAGACATGGGATTAATGGCTGTTCCAGAATATTTTAGGTAAAACCTCCTCTTCTATGATGCCTCAAGAGCCGACACCACTTTCAGGAATTGGCTATACCCAGCGCACCATCTAATGCCGCACCCCCCCTGACGGGCTGCTGGAGGAAGGGGGAACTGGGGGCTCCAGAAAAATGGGAACAAAGGCTCCAAATTGCTTTTCAATAGAGACAGCGGTTTATGAACTAATTTCTTACCTATGTCTTTCCAGTCTGTCAAAATGGCTTCTCTGCTTCTGGGCGCGATCGCCTTGACATCCTTGTCGGCAGGGGCATGGGCGCAACCCTTGCAATCGGGTGCCATCGCCCAAAGCATTAATCGCTCCGCGTTACAGGATCTGAACTTGACCTCCCAGCAGATGCTAGAACTGCGCAAAATTCACGACAATGAACAAAAGCAAATTGCCGCAGTCCTTACCTCCACTCAAAGTAGCCAACTCAGTCAGGCCATCCAATCGGGCAAAAAAAATGGAGGATGTCCTGCCAACGCTGAAGCTGACGAACGACCAGACAACTAAAATCCGCGCTATTCGGATGACCTCGGTGCAGGGTTACCAAAAAATCTTGACCCCGGATCAAATGCAAAAACTACGGGGCTTAGGGGGCTAGGGCTGACCCACTCTTGAATTCCCTGGAGGGACTGGGGAAACTGCCAGTCTCTCCAGTTTCTTTATTTTTTTATCGGAGACTCGATGGGAGATCCGCGGGGCAGCGGCTTTCCAGGCCCCTTGAGAGGTAACACAACGGTAAAGCTGGTCAGGAGGGAATGGCTCTCAACCTCAACCCTGCCCCCTAAATGGCTGACCATTTTTTGCACGAGGGCTAAACCCAGGCCAGTTCCGCCCTGCTTCCAGGGATCTGCACTGGGAACCCGGTAGAACTTATCAAAAATTCGCGGTAGCTCATGAGCCGGAATTTCCACCCCGGCATTACTCACCCCGATTTGCAGGGTATCCCCCTGGAGGTGGGCGGTGAGCAGAATCGTTTCACCCGCCGGTGTGTACTTACAGGCATTGTGCAGCAATTCACTCACCACTCGTCCGAGATTCACGGCTGACGATCGCAGCAGCGGTAGATTCGTCGCTATCTCCAAGCGCAGAGTTTGTTGCCGGGTGATGGCTCGTTCACGAAAAGAGTCACCAATCTGGGGCAGCCAGCCATGGAGATCGATGTCACTCAGATCGAGGTCATCCACTCCGGCCTCCAGTTGTTGTAGATCCAGCAGATCGTTGATCAGCGCCATTTCGCGATCGCACTCGGTATTGAGGATTTGGAGATAGCGATCAATCTTGCTGATCGGGCTCCCTAGGGGGAGCGACGGCGTCAAGGACTGCTCCTGCTTAATCAGGGTGGCTAAGAGCTGACTTGCCATTTTGATATTCGTCATGGGAGATCGGAGTTCGTGGGACACCGTACTCAAAAAATCATCCTTGAGGCGGTTTAAGCGTTCCAGTTCTTGCACCTGCACCTGAGCAGCCTGGTATAGACGCGCCTGCCGCAGGGCGATCGCCCCCTGATTGGCAACCTGTTGAGCCACGCGGATTTCTAGTTCACTAAAGGCGGCCTCGGGGGGCTTCAGTAGCCATAGATCCCCCAAAACCCCCTGATCATCGAAGATCGGACAGACGAGGGCCGTAAATTGCGGTTGCAAAGCGCAGGGAAGGGTGGCGGCGATGGGCGAGAACTGAAAGCATTGATTCTGGAGGAGTTGTCCATAGATCTCGGGGAGATCCGCCATCTTCAGGGTCTCACCCTGGGCCGAGGGTAGCTGGGACGTGTACTCATAACTAATCGTGGCGGTCTGCCCTTCGAGGTCGTAAAGGGCGGCATTACAGCAGTAAATGTCCAGCCCTCGACCCAACTCCTGCACCGCAGTTTGCAAGATCTGATCTTCATCCAGGGAATCACGCACTTTATCGGTAATGCGTTTGATCAGGGCTTCAAAATCAAAGGCTTGTTTCAGCTGCGTGGTGCGTTCCTCCACCTGTTGCTCCAGATCGGTGTTGAGTCGCTGTACCTGCTGATAGAGTTCGGACTGTTGCACCGCGATCTCCACCTGGGTGACCAATTGCTCCAGTAAATTGATTTCAAACCCTTGCCAATGATGGGGTTGGGCGCAATGATGCACCGATAAAATCCCCCAGAAGTGCTCCCCCTGTTGGATCGGAACCACGAGTTGGGCGCGGATTTGCTGGCGATCGCTGTACCTGCGACGGGAATCCAGAACTTCTGACTGTTGCAAGTTATCGCTAACTTCCCGATGACCCTGGCGGAAAAAGGCAATGCGTTCTTGAAACCAGGTTTCTCGAATCGTGGTTCCCAGAATTGAAACCCACCCTGCCGCCACGGACTCCGCCGCCACCATCCCGTTGCCTGCGGCATCGCAGTGGTAAATCACCACTCGGTCGGTTTGCAGCAGCTGTCGCACCTGATCGACGGTGGTATTGAGAATCTCATCAAGATTCAGAGATTGGTGAATCTGCTGGGCAACCACTCGCAATAGGTATTCTCGTTGGCTCTGTTGCCGTAGTTCTTCGGTGAGGTACCGGGTTTGCAACAGGCGGCGCACCCGTTGTCTCAAGACGGGAAGATGGATGGGTTTGGTGACATAATCCGTCGCTCCGGCGGCAAATGCCTGATCCACAGACCTTTGATCTTCCAAACCCGTAATCATTAACACCGGGGTGCGATCGCCCCCCGGCAAGGCTTGAATGTGACTACAGCAGGTAAAGCCATCCATCACGGGCATCAGGGCATCCAGGAGGACAATCTCAGGTTTGCATTGGCAAAACAGCCGTAACCCCGCCTCACCGTTTTCAGCTTCAATCACCTGATGCCCAGCCCGTTCCAACTCCATGCGCAGCAGCCTGCGGGTGAAGGCATCATCATCCACCACTAGGATCAGGGCTGAGTCTGGGGGAACTGGTAGGGTGCTCATGTTTCCCTCGGTGACATGAATTGCTGTAGGACGGCTTTGACTCTGAGGAATTCTGCTTGCAACGGTTGCAGATCGGGAAGCACCTCAGACAAGGGTTTGGTTTGGCAGTGAGTTTCCAGGGTTTGACAATCCTGGGCGAGGCGCTGAGCACCGACTGTGGCACTCGTGGACTTGAGGTTATGGACGGCAAATTGGAAGCTGGTGGGATCAGACTCCGCCACCGCAGTGGCGATCTCTTGGAGCAATCGGGCGGCATTCTCCAGATAGATATCAATCAAGGTTGCCAAGTCATCCCCAATCAGCGTCTGTAATTCGCCTAAGGCATTCACATCCAGCATCAGCGGCGACGGCAGTGGGTCTGTCCCCGTCATGATCGGCGGTTGACAAAGACGCAGGGCTTGGAGTAGCTCTTCCTGCCGCACTGGTTTACTAATGTAGCCGTCCATGCCAGCCTCCAGGCAAGCCTGCCGGGTCTCCGGCATGGCATTGGCTGTCATGGCAATGATCCGAGGACGCACCGCCCCATCCCATTCCTGGCATAGGTGACGGGTCGTTGTCAGTCCATCCATTTCTGGCATTTGCACATCCATGAACACCACATCATAGGATTGACGGCGCAACGCTGCCAGAACCTCCAGTCCATTGGCGGCGACATCGGCGCGATAGCCCAGACGCTGCAAAATTTGTAACGCCACCTTCTGGTTGATCAAATTATCCTCCGCGAGCAAAATCCGCAGGGGGGGAAGCACGGCACCGGCAACTAACAGCTCAGGGGCTGGGGCAGCCATTGGGTAAGACGATGCCGCCGTGGCTACAATCGTGAAGTAGAAACGAGAGCCCCTTTGCAGGGGAACCGATGGTTGCCAGTCCGCCGGGGGGTACCCGCGATGGCTCCTTGGCTCTCGACCCAAATTTGTCCTCCCATCATCTCACTTAAATTTTGGCTGATCACCAGCCCTAACCCTGTACCTCCATATTGCCGAGTTGTCGATGCATCCACCTGACTAAAGGACTTGAACAGCCGATCCATACGATCGGGGGGAATCCCAATGCCCGTATCTTGAACGCTAAAGAGAATTTCGTAGACCGTCTTGGTCTCATCCGCCGCTGCTGCCAAAGGTTGGGACTTGGCTGTGACCTCGATCCGGACGCTACCGCTGGGGGTGAATTTGACCGCATTACCCAGCAAGTTCACCAGGATTTGCCGCAGGCGGGTGGCATCACTCAACAGCAACTGGGGCACGGAGCCAGCAATTTCTAAAGACAGTTCCAGGGATTTTTTGGTGGCTTCTGGTGCCAGGAGGTTGAGGGCATCCGTAATGCAATCATGGAGATTAAAGGGTTGGGCTTCGAGTTGGAGTTTCCCAGCTTCAATTTTGGAAAAATCCAGGATGTCGTTAATAATCGTCAGTAAGGATTCCCCACCCTGGCGAATCGTGGCCACAAAGTCTTCCTGCTCCGGATTCAGTTCGGTGTCCAGCAGCAACCCCGTCATCCCCAGCACTGCGTTCATCGGGGTGCGGATTTCATGGCTGATCATAGCCAGGAATTCACTTTTAGCTTGGTTCGCAGCTTCTGCAGCCTGCTTTGCCTGATCGAGAATCTGATTCCGTTCAGCCAAGAGTTGCCGTTGCTTAGTTTCTTGCTCTAACAACCGGGCTTGGGCGATCGCAATTCCCACCTGTTCTGCCACATCTTCTAAGAGTTGAATTTCATCCTGACTCCAGTGGCGCAGGCGATCGCATTGATGCAGGCGCAGGATGCCATTGGGTTCTCCCTGGTAGGAAGTGCGAACCACCAGGATCGACTGCACCCCTAATTGCAGCAACTGGGGTGTCATTGGTGCCAATCTGGGATCGGTGGCAATATTGTCAAAGGCGATGGCCTGATCCGCACTCAGCACCATTTCCATCAGGGAATTCCCCGCGACAGGGATTTCCAGGGTGCGTACCGAAACACACCCTGGCTGTAGATATTCCGCCACCAGCGGCACCTGGGGAATGGGGTGTTCAAGATAGGTATGAATCACACAACGGCTCACCTGGAAAGACTGTCCGATCTGAGTTGCTGTGGTATGAAACACCCTACTGCTATCAAGGCTGCGGCGGATTTCTTGGGTAATTTGCTTCAGCAGTAACGCTCGCTGGAGTTGTTTCTGAAGCAGCTCCTGAGCCTGCTTGCGATCGGTGATATCTTCCGAAATCCCTAGCAAGTATTGGGGCTGACCCGCTTCATTCAAAATTGGAATCTTTTTTGTGTGCAGAGTTCTCACCCCTTGATGACGAGTCTGAATCGGCTCTTCGGGGATGTCCAGTAAGATCCCACTGTCGAGAACCTCCCGATCCTTGGTCACAAAGAAATTGGCTTCCTCCGGTGGAAAGAAGTCATCATCACTTTTTCCCAACAAATCGGTTCTGGCATAACCCAGCAGCTCCTCCCCGGCTTTGTTGATGCGGACAAAGCGCAAATCTTGGGCATCTTTGACAAAAATCATGTTGGGGATATTTTCCACAATTGAATTGAGGAAGGACTGGGTTTGGCGGATGGTCTCTTCCGTTTGTTTCCGCGCCGTAATATCGAGGCTAGTCCCTTCGTAGTACAGCAGGTTGCCCGCCTCATCCCGCTCCGCTCTGACCGTCTCTGACACCCAGATATGGCTGCCATCCTTGCAATACACCTGGGATTCAAACTCCTTGACTTCCTGATGGAGATCCATTAACCGGATAAATTCGGCGCGTCGCCCTGGAATAACGTAGAGCTGATGATTTAGATCCTTCATGGCCGCCATCATCTCCGCCGGTGACCCATAGCCGTGCATTTTGGCAAGGGCGGGATTGACACTCAGGTAGGTGCCCTCAGGGGTGGTCTGAAAAATTCCTTCGACGGCATGCTGAAACAGACTGCGATAGCGGGCTTCGGCCTGGAAAAGCGCCACCTCTGCAAGCTGGCGATCGCTGTTGTCCTCCATCACATAGGAAAACCCGGGGGCGGCCATTGGTTGCCTGACCGACATAACAGACCGTCGCCGAGAGCCAGCAATCTCGGGAAGGCAGGGCATGGCAGTACTCAAACTGCACTGGCTGCCCCGTTTGCACACTCAACAGATAGTATTCCCGCCACCGACGAATGTAATTGCTAGGAACACCAAGCTCACTGGCTTTACGGCAACGCATCGCTTCTGGAGTGGTGCCAAAGAAGCGCGCGGTCGCCTGGTTATCTGAGATATGTAAGATGTCATCATCCATTAACTCCACCACCCCCATTAACAGGGAGGAAGTATTGAATAAACTCTCCAGAATGGCATCTCGTTCTTGCAGGGAAGCCTCTGCTTGCTGTCGTTCTATTTCTTGCTGCTGTAAAAATTGTTGTTGCTGCTGTTTTTTCTCGGTGATGTCTCGGTAAATTGCCACCACCCGGTTCACCCTCCCGGTGGCATCCACAATCGGGGTATAGACCGTATCATAGGTACGCCTGACTGCTGCGAGGTGAATCTCATGCTCCACAAAGATTTTCTCGCCAGTGGTCAGCGCTAACTGCAACGAGGCAGCCATTTCCCTGGTCGCTATCCCCAGCATCTCGCCGATGGGTTTGCCTAAGACGGTTTCTGGGGGGACTCCCAGCAGTTGTGCCGCCGCTGGGTTGATCGCGGTGCAACAGAGCTGAGGATCAAATTCAGCGAATATATCAGTGGTTTGATCCAAGTAGCTCCAGAAGCGCTCCGCTGCCTGCTTGTAGCCCCTCGTTTCTGCCTGAACTTGCTGCAATTGCCGTTGGGATTCTTGCAATTGCAGTTGGATTTGCTGGAGCACCGTGTAGGTTTCTGACAAATCCAGTGATTGGAGGATGCTGCTCTGAGTCACCAGCCCCCGCAGTTCTCCCTGTTCGTTACAGACCACCAGGCGGCGAATCTGGCATTGTTCCATTTTCTCACAGGCTTCCCAAAGGGATTGCTGTGGCAGCACCGGCACTAGGGGATGACTCATCACCGCTTGTGCTTGGGTGTGATGGAAGTCCATCTCTTGGAGTTGCAACCTTACCAGATCTCGTTCGGTGACAATGCCAAGGGGATAGGCGCAATCTGGGGTGGGACAGTCTGTAATCACCACGCAACTGACCCGTGCCTGGGTCATCCACTGAGCTAATTCATACACAGAGGCGGTGAGGGGAGCTTGGATCACGCTACTCGTCATCACCTCATGCACCCGTCGTAACTTGAGTAAATCAGAGGGCTGGAGGGCTTGTCGCAGACTATTGGCCGTGACCATGCCTAACAGACAATCTGCCTCATCCACGATTGGCAAGTGACGCACCTGATGTTGGCGCATCCATTGCAGCACACTCAGGGGATCTTTGACCTGGGAGACCTTCTGGGTGATCACTGGCTGGGTCATCACCGCCGCCATGGTCGGAGGTGGATCTTTGACCATAGCCATCCCTGGCATGGGAAGTTCGGCAGCCATGCGTCGAACCAGATCCCGCTCCGTAAAAATACCCCGCACCCGCTGGTGTTCCAGCACCAACACATAGGAGACCTGGTGCTGCTGCATCAGTCCAATCACCTCCGTCAGTCCTGTGTCCAGCCCCACGGTCAGGGGATGTAAAATCAGGGCTTTTCCTAAAGCCCGATGGACACTAGAAACTGAACTGTCTTGATTGGTCATTGCCTCGCTAGATCTCCATAGGCTCTAACTAACAGTGTTACTGATTTATCTCTCTATTGATAGACATAGTAGGGATTCAAGAGAACCACAAACTCTTTTGGATCTGTGAGGTTTCCGATCCCAGAGTGTCCCCTAACCCTCTATAGTGAAGGGTGTGGATAATCCTTAAATAATTGTGAAAGCCATTACCCTCCTCGGCTCTACCGGGTCGATTGGTACGCAAACCCTGGATATCGTCGCCCAATATCCTGACCAGTTTCGGATCGTCGGCATGTCAGCAGGGCGCAACATTGAGCGATTGGCGCAACAGATTCGGCAGTTTCATCCCCAGATTGTCGCCCTGGGGGATGCCGAGAAACTCCCCGATTTACAGGCAGCGATCGCCGATGTGCAGCCCCAACCGACGCTCTTGGGGGGCAGCGCAGGGGTGGTGGAAGTTGCTGGCTATGGCGATGCCCAAACTGTGGTCACCGGAATTGTTGGCTGTGCTGGGCTGCTGCCCACCATTGCAGCCATTAAAGCCGGGAAAGATATTGCCCTAGCGAACAAAGAAACCTTGATTGCAGGGGGGCCAGTCGTCATGCCCCTGATTCAGCAATACGGTGTCAAGGTGCTCCCCGCCGATTCCGAGCACTCGGCCATTTTCCAGTGTCTTCAGGGGGTGCCAGCGGGGGGGCTGCGGCGGATTATCCTGACGGCTTCCGGTGGTGCCTTCCGAGATTGGCCGGTGGAGCAGCTAGGGCAGGTGACGGTGGCAGATGCCCTGAAACATCCCAATTGGTCGATGGGGCGCAAGATTACGGTTGACTCTGCAACTTTGATGAATAAGGGGCTGGAAGTGATTGAAGCCCATTATCTGTTCGGGATGGCTTACGACCAAATTGACATTGTGATCCATCCCCAGAGTATTATTCACTCCCTGATTGAGCTGCAAGATACCTCGGTGCTGGCCCAACTCGGATGGCCGGATATGCGCCTGCCCCTGCTCTATGCTCTTTCATGGCCAGAGCGAGTCAGTACGGACTGGGAACGCCTGGATCTGGTAAAAGCTGGAGATTTGACCTTCCGCGCCCCTGACCACCAGAAATATCCATGTATGCAACTGGCCTATGCAGTGGGACGGGCGGGTGGTTCGATGCCAGCGGTGCTGAATGCCGCCAATGAACAGGCAGTTGCTCTGTTCCTCGAAGAACGCATTCACTTCCTCGATATTCCCCGTTTGATCGAACAGGTCTGCGATCGCCACCAAGCCAATAACTGCTCCCAACCAACGCTAGAGGATATTTTACAGGCAGATCAGTGGGCCCGCGAAACCGTGGTGGCTGCCAGTACCTCCAAGGCACAACAGTTGCTGCCCTTGGGCTAGGGATTGCTAACTTTAAAAATTGCAAAAATTCAACGAACCCGGACTGGATTTTTTTTAGAGTGGGTCTTCGACTCCTAAGAATCGTCTTGACAGACTACGAGTCCACGTCCTGATTCTGATAGAATTGCCACCGTTCTGACCGTCGTTCCGTATTAAGCTGCGTATCAAATACCCCTACCCACTCTATTGCTGAAATAGAATAGTGATAGAACTGCTGTACTTTCATGCTTGGGAGTCTGCCGGAGGTGTCTGATGTTAATCATCTTGATGGATAAACAGCTACTCTTGCCTCATCCCATCTGTCAAGGCTGTCCACTGGCCGATCAAAGTGGTCAACCCCGCTGGCATCACGGTCAACTGGGTTGTGGTCGTGCCCTGGGGCGATTGAGTGAGCAGCTACCCCAACAGTACGAGTGTCAAATGGGCTTCCGAATTGCCAATATTGAATGATATGCCTTAGGAGCTTGCATCATGACTTGGCGCGGATCAACCACAGTTCGAGATCGTTTTTTTGCCGGCCTGCCCTATCTGATCCCTCTGCTAGAATCCCTCAACTTTAGCCTGTTCATTTTTATGCAGGTTCCTTTGCTCCAGGTAATTTTCCTGCCGTTGTTTCCCCTACTCCTGATATATAACTTTTCCCTGGGGGGGATGCAGATTGTGCCTTTGGCGCTGTTTATCGGTCTGTTCGTGGGGGTGGTGAGAAATCCGGATATGCACCATTTCCTGCGCTTTAACACCATGCAGGCACTCTTGATCGCCATTGTTCTCTACCTTTGCAGCCTCCTTCTGTCCCTGGTAGGATTTATGCAGCCTCTGGTGCCACTGGGCTTCTCTGTATCAGCCTCCTCACTCCAAGGTATCCAGGCACCGATATTGCTGATCATCTTCTTCGATACTGTGTTTTTGGGAACCTTAGTGGCAGTCGCCTATTCAATTGTCCAGTGTGTCCGAGGGCTCTACGCCGAAATTCCATTCATCTCTGAGGCAGCCTACGAGCAGACCCGCTACTAACCTGGCAGCAGTCTTGTCTGAACTGGGGCTGATTGACTGACAGTCTGCCCTTTGAACAAAATTAGCCTGCACTCCCCCATCCTCGCGTCAGCAGGTGGTGTGAGCTTCATGTGTCACCCAGGGAATTTAGCTGCATAATTTTCTCAAGGCTTACTGACTCAGAAAGAATCAAAATTTGAAAGTGACTTAGGACTGCAGTGAATGTCAAGAATGTTGAACAAAGGAGCCTATCCGTGAGTCGAGTCCGCAATTTTGTCCTGATCTGTGTTACTGTCTGCTGTCTGGCGATCGCCACGGGTGTCCTGGCCCAGAAACCCCAACTACCGCCTCCTGACTATTTCCCGTTGCCCATCGCCGCAGTCTGGAAATACAAGACCACCAGTGATGCTGGCACCAACACGGAATTTACGCAAACGGTCTTGAAGACAGAATCTCAACCAGATGGCACCCTCCTCTACCTGACGCAGATCTCCTCCAATTCTCCCCAGCAAACTCCCATTCAAACTTGGTATTCCAAGCCGCCGGGGTGGGTGATGATGCATAAAATGTCCTACTACCTTACGGAAGGTTCCTTTCAACCCGTCCGCCCATTCTTAAAGAATCCTCTGGTTCCCGGTACAACCTGGGACTGGAAGGGGACAGGTATTGTGGGGGAGGATATTTCAGAGACCAGTAAAGTGATCGCCCTTGAGGACGTTGTGGTTCCCGCTGGCAAATACCAAGCCATGAAGGTGATTACCAATGTTAACCAGACTGGCAGTCCCGTCACCAAAACCTATTGGTATGCCAATCATGTTGGTTTGGTGAAGTCAGTCACCGACTCCAATGGGGTGCAGGCCACCTCCCAACTCGTTTCCTACACGTTTCCCTAGTACTCTGTCAACCTTTAGGGGTGGGATAAGGTGCAAAAAACCCCAGAAACTAGGGGGGAAATATTGTTAGAAATTGCAGACTCTCTCAGGATAGCCTTGGGAAATCACTGGCCTTAAGATGACTTCGGCAGTGAGCGGGTGAGGCGCTCCAGATCTTGCAGGGCTTCAGCGGCTGACTGGTAGCGATCGCTAAAGTAATAGCGCACCATCTTATCTAGAATCCCTGACAACTGGGGGCTCACTTTTGCCAGATGTTGCCAGAGAATTTCCCCGGTTCGAGGATCTTTCTGGAACTGTTTGGGAACTAATCCGGTGAGTCCCTGAATGCCAATGACCCCTAATGCATAGACATCACTGCTCAGACCAGGTTGACCGGAGAGTTGCTCAGCAGGGGCATAACCCGGCGTTCCAATCACAACGGTATTGCTTTCTTCCTCCTCTCGTTCTGGAGGGCGGATTTGTTTCACCGCTCCAAAATCTATCAGGACAAGGCGGTTATCGGATTGGCGACGAATGATATTTCCTGGTTTGATATCCCGGTGAATAATCCGATGATGGTGAATGAAGGCCAGTACCTCTAAGATGCCCCGCAACATTTCAATGACCCGTGCTTCCGACAGCTGTTTGCCGGGAACCAGCTCATTGGAGAGGGAATGCCCTTGGACAAATTCTTCCACCAAATAAAATTCTTTATTTTCTTCAAAATAAGCTAACAGTTGGGGAATGCGGTTGTGTTGCCCCAGCTGCTCTAAGATTTCAGCTTCAGTGTTGAACAGGCGACGGGCAACTTGCAGGAATTTGGGATCTTTCCGCGCTGGACGCAGGTGTTTCACCACACACAGGGGATTGCCTGGTCGCTTGGTATCTTCTGCCAGATAGGTTTGTCCAAACCCCCCTGCCCCTAGAACTTTTTTTATCCGATAGCGCCCGCTCAACAGGGTGTTGAGGCTGTCGGCAATCGGGGTGGTCTCGGGCACGGCATCACTCTGCGCCTCTCGACTTTCCTTGAGCATGGCCTGTAAGAGCGCGATCGCCTTATCCTGTTCCTGGGACTGCTCCGCAATTTGTTTTTGCGATATCTGGGCTTTATAGGCGGCATAGGTGACCAAGCTGCCTGCGGTGCCAACAAGGGCGATCGCGGGAGGAATTACTGGTACCCAGCCTGCCTTGAGAAAGATCACATAGCAGCCCCCTGCCAGACTCCCCAGAGCCACTGCCGTCAACGCCCCCAGTTGCAGGGGATGGCGCACCCACCAAGCCAAGGTTCCCCCCACCAGTGCCCACCCTAAAATCCACAATCCCTCTCCCCACTTGGGCCAGTACCAGAACAGAGAACGGCCATCCAGAACCGCACTGAGAATCTGGCTGGTCATTTGGGCATGGAGCACCACCCCCGGCATGAAGATATCCTCCTGCTGCCCAGCACTGTAGGGGGTAAGAAAAGTGTCTTTTACACTCAACGCCGAGACCCCTAAGAGCACCAATTTATCCTTCACCCAGTCAGGGCGAAACTGGCCCTGCAAGACATCAGTGAGGCTGATCATCCGGGCAACCTGTTGAGGAGAACGATACCGCAACAAGATCTGATGGCCTTGGGCATCGATACGCCGATATCCACCGTCATTTTCGTGGAGGGGTCTAAAAACAGCGGATCCCAGTTGTAGATAATTTTGTGGTGTCAGCTGGGGTTCGATGCCCTGAGCCACTAAATAACTCAGTGCCAGTTGCAAACCCAGAGAATTAGTGGTAGTACACTTCCCCCGTTGTTCGGTCATCGAGATTAAATTACGGCGCACCACATTATCGGGGTCAATCACAATATCGCTAAAACCTACCGCCTCCATGGGAACTCCGGGAGGCGGTGCCACTCCCTGCACCGATTTTGTCCGCACCTTGCAGACGGGCACAATGACATCGCTGGTCTGAAACCGGGTGGCTAATTCGCGATGTCCCGGCTCGACAGGTAAATCTCGGTATAAATCCAGGCCAATCGCCAAGGGTTGAGCCTGTTCAAGCTTTCCCAGGGCTTGGTTCAAGGCTTGGTCTGAAATCGGCCACTTCTTTTGCCGTTGAATATCTTCTTCCGTAATTGTAACCACCAACAAACGGGGGTCTGGTGCTTCCTCGGGCTGGAGGCGAACAAACGCATCAAAGGTGACCAGCTCTACTCCCTGCAAGACGCCGAGATAGCGCAGACCCACCACCAGTAGCGTCATGATCCCACTGGTCAGCAACATCGGCATTCCCGATCGCAAGAGGGGCAAAAGCTTTAACAGCCAAGCTTTTTGAGGTTCATGCTTACCGATTTGAGTCTCAGTATCCTGCTTGATCGTGGCCTTGGTCTCCCGCCGAGTCATCTCCTGCCTCCACCGCTGACTTGCCTAGAAACTGTTGATTCCCATAGAGAAACTGGGGATGCCAAAACCACAATGAACCCTGCCCACCCAAATGGATCACCGAAGTTCATCCCCAAGGCAACCACGCAAGTTAAACCGAGAGAGCTACCCAGAATGGCACTATTGAAGGGCGCAACAGGAGATTAAAGGTTCCGCAGTAATTTTGTCTAGCTTGACTGAATTCAATAAATCTGTCCAGTCAGCCGCTAGAATCGGGTCATTGGGCCGGGTACGGCGTAAATCAGCGAGGGCTGTCAAAGCTTCGTACCAGATCCCCGCCTCTGCATACACCGCTGGGCGTTCATCAGGCTTGGCCTTCAATAAGTTGCTATTCAGTCCCGGACTCGGTTCAATCCGTTGAATCCAGCCTTCCACGGAGACATTGGCAGAGGGTTCATCAGCATCGCAGACCACGGTGAAATACCAGTGATACTGCTTGCCAACTTCTAAGGGGGACAGGACACCCGTATCTGGCAAGGTAAAACTTACAATGCCATTGGTACCTTTCAAGGGCATCATGGTTTTGTAAATTTCTTTGTAGTTCTGATCTTGCAAAATAAATTCAGCGGTAGTTGCGGTGGTGGTGGGCACATAAATAAACAGTGTTGGGAAGCCCACTGTGGTGTATCCCAAGTTTGTGGTCGGCATCAGGGCGGTCAGTTTCTTCCCCGGTGAGGGATCAACCGAAGCTGAAACTGGAGAACAGCCACCACGAGCCGCCCCACCTTCTCGGCTTCCGGGAGCACCTCGGTCTGGGAGGCGAAAGACCACCCGACGACTTCTGAGGGCCAGGTTCGTTGAGGACGGGGTGACAGACAGGTGGGTTGCACCAAGAGATGCCCCCGGATTAGCCTCAGCTGGGTAGGTCTCGACAACAGACAAGGAGGTAAAGCAGGTCAGTGCCAGGATTGTGGTGAAAGACTTTAAATAGGAGGGAGCTTGAGAACTTCGACACTTCATCTCTGGTATCCTCTTGACGGGAGAGCAGCAATCTTTCAAAGCCATACTAGCCTCAACAATTCGTGTTAGGGGCGAGTATTACTTACAAGTTAAATAACTAAAATTACGCAATAAACGGGAGAATGATAACTAACGGGACGCGGGAGTTTACCGAGTCTTAACCTGCCTAAATCTATCGAATTTTGGCCGTTGCTACCTCGCCAAGACACCCCACAACTCAGTACTGAAAACCTTGGCACCGGTTGGCAGGGGAGTCTCGATCTGCGCTTTGGCCGTAAAGGCAATGAGACGCAGCTGATCCATGCCTATACCCAGGCTCCCCTGAAAATTCAGCGTCCCTTTTATCCGGAAGGAACTGACGTTTGCCATGGTGTGCTTTTACATACAGCGGGGGGGATGGTAGGGGGCGATCGCCTGTCCATGACCCTCCAGCTAGAACCCCAGGCCCATGCCTTGATCACAACTGTAGCAGCCAACAAGATTTATCGCAGCAATGGATTAGCTGCCCAGCAAGTTCTTCAGATCCAGGTTGCAGAAGGGGCTTGCCTGGAGTGGCTCCCCCAGGAAACGATTGTCTTCAGTGGGGCAGATTTTCGTCAACAGGCTCGCATTGAACTTGCACCCCAGGCCACCTGGATTGGCTGGGAAATTACCCGTTTGGGGCGGACTGCCAGCGGTGAGCAGTTTACCCAGGGAACCTGGCAGAATTGCACCGAAGTCTGGCAACAGGGGCGACCCCTTTGGATCGACCCCCAGCGCCTTGCAGGGGGGGTAACCGCTGTTGAGGGTCGAGAATGGATTGGCGGGATGTTCTGTAGTTGGCAGCATGGCGATGGTTGGGCAAATGGTGTCCCCAGCGTTGGTTGCCCAAGCTCGCGACCTCTGGCAGCATCACGACCCATCCCAAGGGGAAATCGGGGTGACTCGTCTGCTAACGGGGATGCTGTGTCGATATCGGGGAGCTTCAACCTTGGAAGCCAAGACATGGTTTGTGGCGGTGTGGGATCTGCTACGATGCGCTCTTTGGGGACGACGTGCCTGCCGCCCTAGAGTTTGGCCGCTCTGAACTGTGGATTCCCTTGGTATTTCCGGCCTGGATGCTGTCGGTAAACGGTTGTTGATACTGCCAAGGTGGTGTATGTTCATGGACGATGCGCTCAAAGTCTGGGCTAGAAGCAGCCAGGAGCGATGAATCTACACAGGAGTAAGCATGCAACTTACACCCCAGGAAAAAGACAAGCTACTGATATTTACCGCTGCCCTCCTCGCTGAACGCCGGAAAGCCAAAGGATTAAAGCTCAACTATCCCGAGGCGATCGCCTATATTACGGCGGCAATTTTAGAAGGTGCCCGAGAAGGGCAAACGGTTGCCGAACTGATGACCTATGGCACCACGCTCTTAACCCGTGAAGATGTCATGGTCGGGATTCCAGAAATGATTCACGAGGTACAAGTCGAGGGAACTTTCCCCGATGGTACGAAGTTGGTAACGGTTCATGCCCCCATTCGTTAACCGTGGGTCTAAGGCTAGGAGGTTCGCTCCGCAGGTATTGTTGATTTTTTAGCGGTGAGGTGCTGCCATGATTCCAGGGGAACTGATGGTTGAAGCGGGAGAAATTGAACTGAATGCAGGTAGGCCAACGGTTCAACTCTCGGTGGCTAATACGGGCGATCGCCCGATTCAGGTGGGGTCTCACTTCCACTTTTATGAGGTCAACAACGCCCTGATCTTTGACCGTGAAGCTGCCCGAGGAATGCGACTTGACATTCCCGCAGGAACCGCCGTGCGCTTTGAACCTGGAGATCAGCGAGACGTTACATTAGTGGGTCTCGTCGGTAGTCGCCAAGTCTATGGCTTCAATGGCAAGATCAACGGTTTTTTATGACCCGCAAGAATAGCGTCGGTGAATTCGCACGGTACCTTGACGATAGTGGCAGTCCAAAACCTGATCCAAATGATGCGGCTTCCTCCTTCGCATTCTTCCTTCGCAATGGGTGGTGTCCTCAAGTTATCTACTAATAAAAATCAATATTGCAGGAGCAAGCATGAGTTACAGAATGGATCGCCGCGCCTATGCAGAGACCTTTGGCCCGACGGTGGGCGATCGCCTGCGCTTAGCCGACACAGAGTTAATCATCGAAGTGGAACAGGATTTCACCACCTATGGGGATGAAGTCAAATTTGGCGGTGGCAAGGTGATCCGGGATGGCATGGGACAGTCCCCCATTGCCAATGGAGAAGGGGCGGTGGATTTGGTGATCACCAATGCCCTGATTCTGGATTGGTGGGGCATTGTCAAAGCCGATGTCGGCATTAAAGCAGGGCGGATCGTGAAGATTGGCAAGGCTGGCAATCCCTATATTCAAGACAAGATTGATATTGTCATTGGCCCCGGCACCGAAGCCCTGGCCGGGGAAGGCATGATCCTCACCGCAGGGGGCATCGATAGCCATATTCACTTTATCTGCCCCCAACAAATTGAGGTTGCAATCGCCTCGGGGGTTACCACCCTGATTGGCGGCGGCACTGGCCCTGCCACGGGCACCAATGCGACGACCTGTACGCCAGGGCCTTGGAACCTTTACCGGATGCTACAAGCTGCCGAAGCCTTTCCGGTGAACTTAGGATTTCTGGGCAAGGGCAACAGTGGTCAACCCCAGGGTCTCAATGAACAGATCGAGGCGGGGGCCATAGGTCTGAAGCTCCACGAAGACTGGGGTACGACTCCAGCCGCCATTGACACCTGCTTAGGGGTTGCCGATGCCTATGATGTCCAGGTCGCGATTCACACGGACACCTTAAATGAAGCAGGGTTTGTCGAAGATACCATTGCTGCCTTTAAGGGCCGCACCATCCATGCCTATCACACGGAAGGGGCGGGGGGGGTCCATGCTCCAGACATCATTAAAGTCTGTGGTCAGTCCCATGTGTTGCCCTCCTCCACCAATCCCACCCGTCCCTACACCCGTAATACCCTCGACGAGCACCTGGATATGCTGATGGTGTGTCATCATCTTGATCCATCCATTGCTGAAGATGTGGCCTTTGCAGAGTCGCGGATTCGTCGGGAAACCATTGCAGCGGAAGATATTCTCCATGACTTGGGAGCCTTTAGTATGATTGCCTCCGACTCCCAGGCCATGGGACGGGTGGGGGAGGTGATTATTCGTACCTGGCAAACGGGTCACAAAATGAAGGTGCAGCGGGGAGCCTTGGCTCCAGATAGTAGCCGCAATGATAATTTCCGCGCCAAGCGTTACATTGCCAAGTACACGATTAATCCAGCAATCACCCATGGGATTGCCCAACACGTTGGCTCTGTGGAAGTGGGAAAACTGGCCGATCTTTGTCTCTGGCGTCCGGCTTTCTTTGGCGTTAAACCCGAGGTGGTGCTCAAGGGAGGGCTGATTGCCTGGTCCCAAATGGGGGATGCCAATGCCAGTATTCCAACCCCCCAACCGGTTCACATGCGCCCGATGTTTGGCAGCTTTGGGGGGGGCGATCGCCGCCACATCCCTGACCTTTGTTTCCCAGGCTGCCCTGTCGCGGGGGATTCCTGAGCAGTTAGGATTGCAGAAACTTGCCGTAGCGGTCTCGGGAACGCGGCAGATTAGCAAACGAGAGATGAAGCTGAACACGGCGCTACCCCAGATGGAGGTCGATGCTGAGACCTATGAAGTCAGAGCTGATGGCGAACTGCTCACCTGTGAACCCGCCACCGTCTTACCGATGGCGCAACGCTATTTTCTGTTCTAGGGAGCTGTCAAGAAGGGTTGCACTTGCCAGGGTTAGAGTCGGGAATGCGAGAAGGAATTAGGGTTGCAGGGTTTTCAGCAGGGTGATGATCTGTTCATACTGGGTTCGATTTTTCTGTTGCACATAGAGATTAGCCGCCCGTTTTAAGTCCGCAATGCCACCGGGGCGATCGCCTAACTCTGCTCGGAGCATTCCCCGTGCTCCATAGGCTTCGGCATAGTTGGGATTCACTCGCAGGGCTTGGGTGTAGTCCCCAGCGGCACCCTGATGATCACCATGGTGGGAACGCACTGCCCCGCGATGGTAGTGAGCAACTGCATCTTGAGGATGCAGGCGAATTGCTTGGGTGAAATCTGCGATCGCCCCATTGCGATCCCGCAGCTGCTCCCGTACCTGTCCTCGACCCACATAGGCGCGAACCAAATTTGGATTCAGCCGTAGGGCCTGACTATAGTCCTGTCCGGCTCCCGGATAGTCTCCCAGGGATTGGCGGATATTGCCGCGATGGTAATAGACAGTGGCATGGTTGGGGTTGAGCCGCAGCGCCTGGTTATAGTCGCTAAAGGCTCCACGGTGATCCCCCAAGTGAAACCGCGACACCCCCCGATTGCAGTAAGCCTCGGCATAGTTGGGATTCAATTGCAGGGCCTGATTGTAGTCGGAGATCGCTCCTTGAAGATCCGCCAGAAAATGACGTGTCAGCCCCCGGGTGTTGAAGGTAATCACGGACTTGGGGTTCAACTGCAAGGCACGGCTGTAATCTTCGAGGGCACCCTGGTAGTCTCGCAACTGAGCCCGAGCCAACCCCCGATTGTAGTAAGCTTCGGGCTGAGTTGGGTCAAGCATTAGTGCGTGGGTTGAATCTTCCACGGCCCCCTTGTAGTCTCGCAGTCGGTGGCGAATTAAACTCCGAAAACTGTAGGCATCGGCAAATCCGGGATCGATAAAAATTGCCTGGGTGTAGTCTTCCAGTGCGGCCTGCCAATTCCCCACCTGAGCCTGGGCAAAGCCTCGGTTGCGATAGACCTCTGTATAGCTGGGAGCAATTTGCAATACCCGATCAAAGTCGGCGATCGCCCCCCGATAGTCCTGGCGATAAATTTTTTCCATGCCCTGGTCGTAGATCGGCTGCACGATCTCCTGCAGGGGCAACGTTTCCAAGACTGGGATTACAGGTTGAGGCAGCGGTAGAGGTACCACAGACTTCCAGACCCGAATTGTGGCATCCCAGCTCCCCGATAGGCAGGTCTGTCCATCTCGACTCAAGGCTACGGCAGCGACGACATCGGTATGCCCTGTGAGGGTTTCTAAGATCTGCCGTTCTCTCAAATCCCAGATTTTCACCGTTGTGTCCCAACTGCCACTGGCCAAGAGTTGGCGTTGGGGAGAGCAACTGACCGCTGCAACGGTATCAGTATGCCCAGCCAGGATGGCAAGAGGTTCCCTGGCGGGCAGATCCCACACCCGCACCATCCGATCAGCCCCGGCACTGATGAAACGATGGGGATCGTCGGTAAAAATGACGCTATGCACCCCCTGCTCTGTCCCCGTTAGGGTGCTCAGAAGCTTCCCTGTTTTGGCTGACCAGAGCTTGATGGTGCCGTCGTCACTTCCACTGGCGATGGTTTGACCATCGGGGCTAAAGGCAACGGCCTGGACATCCTGACTATGTCCCGAAAGGGGAAACAGCAGCTCAGAACTTGCCAGACTCCAGAGTTCCAATTCCTCACCCACAAGACCCACGGCTAGTCGCTTAGCATCAGGGCTGAGAGCGGTGGCAATTATCCGACTGGTATAGATCGGCAGGGTATCTAGTAAATCTCCCGTCGTGGGCTGCCACAGCTTCACAGTGCGATCCCAACTACCGCTGATCAGGAGCTGTCCGTCGGCACTAAAGGCAACGGAGGTGACATAATCGGAATGGCCACTGAGGGTGCGGAGCAGTTCCCCACTGTCTCGGTTCCACAGCTTCACGGTGCGATCAAAGCTGCCACTGGCAATCATCTGATCGTCGGGACTGATGGCAACGGCACTTACCTGCTTGAGATGCCCGCTGAGGGTCTGAAGACATTGCCAAGCAGAGTTCTTGGCATCGGTTACCTCCCCAGGGACAGGGGTGTCTAAGAGCCAGAGCTGTTCCAGTTGCTGTGCCAAATCCAAGCCACGCTGAACTAACTCAGTGCGCAACTTAACCAGCGCCCGACTGCCTGACGGAACGATAATGCCATCTTGCTTTGCACCCATGAAGCTACCAATGCCATGCCAGGAAAGCAGGGGGCAAAGTCCTGTCAGTATTCTGACAGTAAATGCTGGCCGGAACAACTCTGCTACAGTCAGGCGCGGTAGATTTTCGGATCTGCCTTGGGTGATCTTCCCCTCCATGCCTCAGTTAGCTGGCGGGTCATCGGCATACTTTTCGGAACTAATTCCGGATTTTACGTCTCTGAGGGTAGTGATCCGGAGCCATTCCGGTTTATTGTGAACCCCATCTGGTCGTTTCAGCGATGTCCCGGTTGCTGCTGTGAATCTGCGCTACTTGATTCCCTTTTTTGACTCTTCAATTCAGGAATGGGCTTTAGAAGCTCGACTCCTACGATGGTTGACCTTCCTATGGTTGCTGGTGGGGGTCGTGATTTTATTCTCAGCCTCCTACGCGATCGCGGATGTTGGCTATGGAGACGGTCTGTACTATGTCAAACGTCAGCTGATCTGGATTGGGATTGGTCTGGTTGGGTTTCAGTTGCTGGTCAACTTTCCTCTGCGCTACATCTTACGGCTGACCCCCGCCGCGATCTTGCTCCTGTTGGGGCTAATTCTCGCCACCTATCTGCCAGGAATTGGTCAAACCGTCAACGGGGCTACCCGTTGGATCTCCTTGGGTCCCTTTCCCCTGCAACCCTCGGAATTAATTAAGCCGTTTCTGGTCTTGCAAGCGGCTTCTCTGTTTGGTCAGTGGTATCGCCTGACTTGGACAACCCGTTTTGCCTGGTTGGGGGTTTTTGGTCTGATTCTCTTGGGGATTTTGCTCCAACCCAACCTCAGTACCACCGCCCTGTGCGGTATTACCCTCTGGTTGATTGCCCTAGCTGGGGGGTTACCCTACTCCTATTTGGCGACCACAGGCATGGGAGGGCTAATGTTGGGCACCCTCAGTATTACCTTCCGGGAGTACCAACGACGACGGGTGATGTCGTTCTTAAATCCTTGGGCAGACCCCGCCCAAGATGGCTATCAATTGATTCAAAGCTTGCTGGCAGTTGGTTCGGGTGGAGCCTGGGGCACGGGCTTTGGCCTCTCACAGCAGAAGCTATTTTACCTGCCGATTCAATACACCGACTTCATTTTTGCGGTGTTTGCCGAAGAGTTTGGCTTTATGGGCTGTCTGTTGTTATTCAGCCTGTTGGCTGTCTACGGCACCCTATCGATCTGGGTGGCCCAAAAAGCAGAGCAGCCCGTGTATCGGCTGGTGGCGATCGGTGCCATGCTGCTGCTGGTGGGGCAGTCCCTCTTAAACATTGGTGTCGCTACTGGAGCCTTACCGACCACGGGGCTCCCCTTCCCTTTTCTTAGCTATGGCGGTAGTTCGATGATTGCCAGCTTACTGGTCGCTGGGCTTTTGATTCGCGTAGCTCGGGAGACCAGTCATGCAGAGATCGTGCCCCTAAATCAGCCTAGACCTCCCAGTCGCCCGCGGCGCTTCTCCCCCCGTACCCCTTCGATCCAACGCCCCTAGGGGTCTGCTGTTAAAACTTTTTGGCCATCAACTAAAAGTTAATACGGTGGGAGGTTTGAGCAGTTGGGGGAGGATACTACACTAGAAGTTTGGTGGTGAGATCATGGCCGCTATGTTGGAAAACTTGCAGACCCAACTCTATCAGCTGGAGCAGTTTGCCAATGGGCTAGTGTCAACACAGTTGACCCATCTTAGCGGCACCAGCATCGGGGTGATTTTTCTGGCGGGATTATTGACCAGTCTTACCCCCTGCATGCTCTCGATGTTGCCGATTACCATTGGCTACATCGGCGGATATGAGGCACAGAGTCGTGTACAAGCAGCCATTCAGTCCACCTGGTTTTCCCTGGGATTAGCTACCACCCTAGCCGGATTGGGGCTACTGGCTGTCCTGATTGGCCAGGTTTACGGTCAGGTGGGAATTGGCTTACCGATTGTCGTCAGCGCGATCGCGATTCTGATGGGGCTGAATTTACTCGAAGCTTTACCATTGCAGTTTCCTGCTTTTGATGGCTTAGGGTTTATTTCTCCTAATCTGCCACGAGGGGTAAGGTCTTACTTCATGGGTCTCACCTTTGGTCTGGTGGCTTCGCCGTGTAGCACACCAGTATTAGCCTCTCTCCTAGGCTGGGTGGCAACTACCCATGACCCGTTCCTGGGAGGGGTGTTGCTCTTAGCTTATACAGGGGGTTATTCAGCGCCCCTGATTTTGGCGGGCACTTTTACCGTGGCCATCAAGCGATTGCTGGAATTACGGCGCTGGTCTGCTTGGATTACCCCTACAAGTGGAGCCCTCTTGGTTGGATTTGGCGTCTTTTCGCTCTTGTTACGGCTCCTACCCCCAGGGGGCATTTAGTTCACTTTAGTGAGATTTCTTGTCATCCCCTGACCATTCTTGTGCCGGAGACATCCCCAGAGTCTTGGTAAACTTGCGTTCACTGATGGGTTGGATGGTCTGCTTGCCCGATTGGGTCTTGGAACGATGTGCGAATCGAGATCGGCACGGCAGTTTCATGGTTAGTCAGCGATGATCGGTTAAGTTTCTTGAAATCTATTGACACTAGCAGGCAAATGATTAACTATGCAGGAACGTAAAATTTGATACATTTACATTCATCAAGTTACTTGTGACGTAGCCACGGATGTCTCTCTGTTTTTTCCTAACTCCTTTTTCTGACTGACAATCAGTCAAGCCTCCAGCTGAACCACTGGTACTCCTGAAGCATAGAACTAAAATTCAGCACTTACGAATACAGATTTATAAATACTATGAGTAACTTACCTCGATCTAGAGATTTTTCCCGACGGGATCTATTGAAAGTCGGCACCGGTATTCTAGGCACGGGGGCATTAACTGCCTGGGTGAGTCGCCAGGAGCAGTCTGTCGCTGCCCCACCTGCGATCGCGAACGATCCATCCCCTGCCAACAATGATTTAACTCCAGAACAAGCCCTCCAAAGATTAATGGAGGGACATCAACGATTTCTGACCGACACCGCCACGATCCACATTGAAGGAGCCTCACAGCTGCGGAATGTCGTCCATGAACAAAACCCCTTTGCTGCAATCCTGGCCTGTTCCGATTCCAGGGTGGCCCCTGAAATCCTGTTTGACCAGGGTTTAGGGAATCTTTTTGTGGTCAGAACAGCTGGAAATATTTCTTCTACAGAAGATATTGCCAGTTTAGAGTTTGCCACCTTAATTTTGGGGGCTAAGGTAATCGTGGTGATGGGCCATACCGGTTGTGGAGCGGTGAAAGCAGCCATCAAAGGAGGTGAGGTTCCTGGATTGATTTCGAGTCTGATTCTGGCAATTCGACCTGCGATTAACCGGGTTAAAGATCAACCAGGAGATCTTTTAGAGAACTCGATTAAAGCCAATGCCATCAATCAAGTTGAACGGCTAAGAATCTCCGGGGTATTATCTAACCTGAAGAAAAATGGACAGTTATTAATTGTTCCCGCGTATTTTGATCTTGAAACGGGGAAGGTTTCCTTACTCAGCTGAATCAAGCAGTTCCTCCCGTTCTGGATCTCTTGTAGGGTTAGAGACGGGCTGAAGAGGGGGAGCCGTTCTTAAAGATAGCCATGCTCCGCTAGAAATTCGGCAGAAATTTCAGTGGTAGCCGCTGGAGAGTGTTTCAGCAAGGGAGCACCGGCATAGAGGAATTTCTCGACATATTTGCCTAAAATATCTGCTTCTAAATTGACAGCGCTTCCGGGCTGGAGCTGCTGGAGGTTGGTGTGGGTATAGGTATGGGGAATTACCGCCACAGTAAACCAGGTGCCTTCGGGATTGCAGTCTGCAACCGTGAGGCTGACCCCATTGATGGCAATGCTACCCTTCGAGACAATGTAGCGGGCGATCGCCCCATCGGGGAGGTGAAAACCCATTTCCCAAGCCTGAGCCGCTACTGTCACGGTTTGTAAGTAACCCATGCCATCGACGTGACCGGTGACAAAATGTCCACCCAGCTTACTGCCCACCCGGAGGGAGATCTCCAGGTTGACCCACCGATCAGCGGATTGCTGACCTAAGGTGGAGCGGCGGAGCGTCTCGGGGGAGGCAACCGCCACAAACCCTTGGGATTGGATCGCTATAACGGTGAGACAGACTCCATCGACCGCTACACTATCCCCGAGGGCCAGATCTTGAAAAATCCGACCATCAGTGCCGTCCCCATAGGTAATCTGGAGTTGATCGGCTCCCAGGGGCTGGAGCCTGCCTAATGCTTGAATGAGTCCTGTAAACACGGTGTTAAGGTTCGTGGGGAAATTCTCACTGTGAAGCTGATAGCTTCCAACAGCAGAAAAGGGCATACTTAGAGTCAGCGAAGTGACGCGCTACGCTTCTGGGGAACTTGCTTCCGTTTTCTCACCCCCTGAGGGTTGGACATGGGGTTCGACAGCAATGGTTCAGCGCTTCTAATTTTATTGTTATTCATCCAAGGCGGTCTCTGCTCTATCTTTTAAGTTTCAGTCCTCAAACTCGCTCCGCTCCAGAATTCTAGAGGCTAAGGCCATGATTGAAATGAAAGTCGCTGGAATTGCCCTTGATGCAGCCACCCGCAGCCCCATCGTTCTGCTCCGGGATGCCCAAGACCGTCGAGCCTTGCCAATTTATATCGGCCAGGATCAGGCAAGAGCCATCATTAATGCCCTGGAGAATCAAACCCCTCCCCGTCCCCTCACCCACGACTTGTTGGTCAACCTGCTGAAAGACTGGGGGATGACAGTGGAACGGGTGATTATTCACTCCCTGCAAGACAACACCTTCTACGCAGTGCTGACCGTCCGCCAGGGCGAGACCAAGAAGGAGTTAGATGCCCGTCCCAGTGACGCGATCGCCATTGCCCTGCGAACTAATAGCCCCATTTGGGTGATGGAGGAAGTCATTGCCGATGCCTCGATTCCGGTGGATCGAGATGCCGATGAAGCGGAGCAGCGAGCCTTTCGGGATTTTATTTCCAACCTCAGACCCGAAGATTTTATCCAACGGGGCAGTCCCCCCGGCAATGGGGAATCTTGAGGGGAGTGGTTAACTGCCATGGAGCCGCAGAACGCCGCGATCGCACTGTCGAGTCGGGCTAAACAGCACTTAGCGCTCTCCAGTCCCCGGCGGGCTGGCGGGCATGAAGCTTGGTCTGCCGCCTATCGGGAGCAGGGGCAAGGAGTCCCCCTGCTGCTGCTCCATGGTTTTTTAGGGGATGGTGGCTGCTGGCAGCCTTTGATGGCGCAACTAGAGCACCAGTTTCACTGTATAGCGCTGGATTTGCTGGGCTTTGGTGAGTCCGCAAAACCGCAGATGCGCTATGACATCGCCACAGAAGTGGCCTTTGTGCGTGCGGTAGTGGTGGCGCTTGATTTAGCCCCCTGTTATATTCTGGGTCACTCCTTCGGGGGGTGGGTGGCGGCGGCCTACGCCCTAGCCTATCCCGAAGCGGTGAAGGGGTTAGTCCTCGCAGCGGCTGCGGGTATTCGCGATGATAGCTTTTGTGGTCGCTACGATCATCTACGGCCCCTGCTGTGGCGATCGCCGCTGGTGGATGGCCTCTTATCCCTGGCAACCCCATTGGCAACCCTACTGGGGCAGCGACCCACCTTAAAACAGCTGCGGTGGTTTCGGCGAGAATTGATGGCTCAACCAGCGGCGCGTTCCTTTCTGATGGATCGGCTGCGCCCTGAAGATGCGGTTGATACAGTAGAGGCTGAAATTCATCGGTTGAGGGTGCCGACGGTGGTCGTGATCGGAGAGAGGGATGACACGATTCCCCGTTGGCACGCCCAAACCTATGCCCAAGAGATCCCTGGAGCCCACCTGGTGATTCTGCCCAATGCTGACCATGCCTTGCCACAAAACCATGCGGGTCAACTGGCCAACTTGACCCTGGAACTGGCAGCCAATTGCTCCAATTCCAGTCACCAGGGATAATAAGGGGCAAGGATTGAGCAGTTCCTGCTGTGGCGATCGCGAGGGATCTAGCCATCGCCCCAAGGCTTTTGGCGATGGCATGTTAGGCAACCTCCCAGAACCAGGGTGTAACCGTCTGAAAATGGGTCTAGGCTGCCTGATATGCACGATCAATTAGGAGGATTATGAAACGAACGATTCTAGTGGGACTCTCCTTACTCAGTAGCTGGGGAATCATCGGGATGACTGCGGACAGGGTGCCTGCTAGCCCTTTCCAATTGCTGCCAGAGGTTGCAACAGCGGCGCTTCCCCCAATCCGGCTTCCGATGCTCAACCACCCTTGGGCGATCGCTCAAGACTTTACAGGCTTCTCTGGAAAATATACCGAATACAAAGACAGTTACAACGGCTTTAAGCTCAATATCCCGGTGGAGTTTACCCTTCACGAGCGAGGGGCAACGACGGACTGGCTAGGTCCCCTGCTGGATGGAGGCTCAGCTCTGATCTACATCAATGCCACCCCAATGAAAGGGGTATCTTCTAAGGTCATCTACGATGCCAATCTCAGATCCAAGCAAGAAGATCGGAACGTCATGGCGGTGGTGCCCCTGAAGGTGAAATTTGGCAAGCAAACCGTCTGGGCATTTCGCTACAAAGAAGCAAATCATAAACCAGGGTCGCCAGAGCCTAAAGAACCGGGTGACATTCATCGCTGGCATTTGCTGGTATTCGGCAATGAAACCGTTTATACCTTAGGCTTTACTGGCCCCTTTCAATCCTTCCAAGACAACAAACTTCAGGTAGTTTACGAGGCAGTGATTCAATCGGTGGAACTGATTCCCATTACTCAGTAGTGATCTGAGATTCACAATGGAGGAGGCAGAATTCAGAAGCTAAAATTCACCCTACTTCGGTCTCCTAGCTTCTGGATGCCTCCAACGCCCTGCTACCCTGATGTAAGTATTTGATAGCCCTGCTTACGATGTTCCCCACCTGACGGCAATGACACCTTTTCAACCAATCCTTGAATCAGCGCGGCAGGGTGATCCAGCGGCGATTTCTGCTCTGATCAACCAATCCCTGGAGGCCAAAGGAGTAGTTGCCAGGGTGACGCGCAAAGAGACGTGTCTCAGAGTGCTACTAGAGGCCAACCAGATCCCTGATCAGCAAGCCTTGGTGCTATTTTTACAGGAGCGTTTGGCTCAGCTGAACATGGTCTCAATCAACTCGGTTGAACTCCAGGGGAAACAGACCTATGCCGCAGCCCCCGCATGGCGTCAAAGCTTCAACCTGATTCCGCCAGCACCGCCTGTTTCTGAAGTATCCCAAATTCAACCTGTTGAGGCAGATATCTCTATTGCATCCTCCCCGGAGGTATCCCTGCCACTGCCGTTGGAAGCGGTGGCTACTCCTGAAGTCACTGCACCCAAAACCAAGCCCCAGAAAACCTATCAGGTTCTCTTTTCAGCAGTGATGGCGTTGATCCTGATGCTGATCGGTGCTAATCTTCGCTCTGTCCAAACGTTGTTTACTCAATCATCGCCTCATAAGAATGTCTCTTTGAGCGATGGCCTTGAGGTGACCTATCAAGCACCAATTATTAGCCGCGTGGGAGGAGTGCCTGTGATCATGGTGACCTTTAATGAAAGTCATCCCTTCCCAATGGTGGTAGACACAGGAGCCGGGGGAACGTTGATTACTCAATCCATGGCTGCTGCTTTGAATGTTGAGGTTGTCGGACAGGTGATGGCCGAAACTGCCAATGGCTCTAACACCTTCGATATGGGGTATGTCAATTCGATTGAGGTGGATGGGGCAAAGGTGAGTCACGTCTCGGTGGTGATTGGTTTACCCGATTTAACCCTGGGCTTGTTAGGACACGATTTCTTTAACAACTTCGATGTCAGTATTCGAGAGCAGGTTGTGGAGTTCCGTCCCCGAAAATAGGGACGAGCTTAAAACCCCAGTACCCGTGCACTTTGGTAGAAAACAAAACTAGCGAACCAAGCAAGTCCAAGGGACCACCCTACAGATAGCAGGGCAAATTTGAGGCTTTTTGACTCACTCTTGAGAACAGCAATGGTGGATAGGCAGGGCACATACAGCAACGTGAACAGCATAAAACTGTAGGCTTGTACCCAATCAATTTGCTGGGCGATCGCTCCCGCCAAATCGCCCCCTTCTGATTTACCGTAGATGACCGCAAGCCCTCCTAAAACAATCTCCTTGGCAATAAAGCCAAAAAACAAGGCTACAGTAAGCTGCGGGTTGATTCCCAAGGGAGCAAACAATGGCTGAATCGTCTCTCCAATCATGCCTGAGAGGGTTTGGGCACTGGCTGTGGGCACGTTGGTCGGCAGGTTGTTCAAAAGCCAAATTGCCACTACCCCCACTATAATGAAACGCCGCGACCAGATCCAGAAGTGCTTCACCTCGCACCAGGCGCGTACCAGCATTTGTTTGATTGTTGGGAAACGATAGGGCGGTAGTTCCAGTGCCAAGGGTTCTTGGTTGGGGAATTTGCCTTTAAATAGAGCTGCCGTGAGCAGAGCCGCCGCAAAACTCAGTAAGTACAGACTAAATATGACCCTAGGGGCGATATTGGCTGCAAACATCGCCGTAGTCATAAACATAAACACATTCAGCCGAGCTGAACAAAGGGAAAACGGAATCACCAGCATCGAAAGCATCCGCAGCCCAGGTGATCGCATCACCCGTGTCCCTAAAATAGCAGGGACGTTGCAGCCAAATCCCATCAGCGCCATCACAAATGAGCGCCCGTCTAACCCCAATCGTTCCATTAGGGCATCCATCAAAAATGCCGAGCGAGCTAAATAGCCACTGTCTTCGATGATTGCCATACACAGAAAAAAGAGGAAGATAACAGGGAGAAAAGCCGCAACGGTGCCAATACCCTCATACAGTCCATCGATCAGAAATCCTTTAAGAAAGGAGGGAAAGGGGGAGAGCAACGGTTCCAAAGCATTGCCCTTGAACCAGTCCAGCCCATCACCGAGTACCGCTTGCATCGGAGAACCCAGGGCGTAGATCACCTGGAAGATCAGGTACATTGCCCCGAAGAAAATTGGCAGCCCTAGCACCGGGTGCAGCAGAAACCGATCCAAACGTGTAGTCCACTGATCCGAAAGTCTTAAGGGCATTTGGACGGCACCCTCGAGAATAGCCCCTAGGTCAACCGCGAGTTGCTGATCGTTGAGCAAGCGTTCTTCCAGTCCTTCCACCTGAACCATGGGGTGGTGCTGCTGGAGCAATTCCGTAAGGGTGGCGATCGCCGCCTGATATCCGACACCATACTTGGCACTGATCGGCAACACAGGCATTCCCAATCGCTGCGCGAGTAAATCGGACTGCACCTTCACACCAAAACGCTTGGCCTCATCTGTCATGTTGAGCAGAACCACAGCGGGCAGGCCCAATTGCCTTACTTGGAGGGGTAGAATGATTTGCCGATCTATCTGGGTAGTGTTGAGAATAATTAGGACTAAATCTAGGGGTGTCTTCTCTAGAAAACACCTGACAACTGCCTCGTCTGCAGAAAAGCCGCGCAAGTCATAAATTCCTGGTAAATCAACGACTTCAGCTAACTCATCGCCTAATTTAACCTCCGCCATCATTAGATCAACTGTAATCCCTGGCCAGTTACCAATGTGGGCATGGGAGCCAGTGAGGCGGTTAAAAAAAGTCGATTTACCTGTATTGGGCATTCCCAGAACCGCAATCTGTTTCATGCTGCTTCTCCAACGGCAGTGACGTATATCCGGTGGGCATCACAGCGACGTAGCATCACCTCTGTCATGCCAACCCGCACATGCAACGGCCCCTTCATCCACCCTTGCCGTAGCAAGTGTATTTCTTGACCACAGCGCAATCCCAGAGCACAAAAGCGGTGTTGTAGACTAGCGTCAATATGCAGTACCAGGATGGTCGCAGTCTGACCGGGCTTGAGATCGGCAAGGTGGATAGGAGCCATAGGAAGAGTCATCAGATGCAAGTAATTAAATGAAAAATATTCTCATTAATATAGCACTTTAATTACACAACCAATGGAAGATCTTGCTGGGTGTATGGAGCAATTCGCGTCTGAAGAGCAGGCTATACTTGCTGACGGAATGATTGAAGGTTGGTGTGAGTATTGAGCACCGGGAAAATTCTCTCTGGTTGCGGGGTCATGTTTCCACCTCAGCAGGTGTACCTTGGGGTAGCCCCCGAAAAATAATTATTGCGTTTAGTTTGGTACTCATGACCTATCCTCCTGCCCCTTGGTATCTCTATGGCAATGCGTTGGTATCGTTCCACCTCATCGACGTAGAAAAGGCAAGACCCCTGGTGCCTGGGGATTTTGAGATTGTCTCAGTATTGCCGGGTAAAACCTTCGGGGCGCTTTACCTCTCAGTCTATGAGGCCAATTCAACCCTGCAATATCATGAGTTGATTGTGGGAGCGGCACTGGTAAGGTATGGCAATCAAATTGGCACCTGGATTTCTCATATCTATGTAGATGATTCCGATTCCTTAGCCGGAGGGCGCAACATTTGGGGGCTACCGAAGGAAATGGCGGAGTTTTCATGGGGCGATCGCACCGTTAGCGTCATGCAAGGGAGTCGATCCCTCTGCCAAGTTGATTACGGCCCAGCCGGATTACCCCTTTCCCTCTGGGGCAAGTCCAAAATTAGCGGCGATGTCTTTAGTGGTCTCGATCAGGATATTTTGTTGTTCACAGGAAATTTTGAAGCCCAGCTTAGGTGGGTCCAATGTAACCTCATGATTCCTCCTGAGAGTCCGTTTACAGCACTGCATCTGGGGCATCCCTGGTTGACCATTCAAATGCATGATCTGGCTTTCACGGCAAATGCACCCACGATTGTCGGCCAATCAAGCCGTCCATAACGGCGTAGCATCCTAAGGGTTAGATTTTCAGAGGTCATGATTTCCCTCTCAAAGCTGGTTGGGAATGCTGCCGCGCAGTGGGGCAATGAATGGCATACTGGAGATTCTGTTTCAGCGGCTGCTCATGACCTTGGTTCTTCAACCCGCGATGCCAGCGGATGTCCCAACATTGTTCCAACTGATTCAAGCCCTTGCCGCCTACGAACAATTGAGCCATGCCGTGACTGGGAATACCGAGGACTTGGCAGCTCATCTTTTTGGCTCCCGTCCCTATGGGGAAGCCATCCTGGCACGGTGGGATGGAGATGCAGTTGGGTTTGCCCTCTTTTTTCATACCTACTCGACCTTTCTCACCCGACCGGGACTGTATTTAGAGGATTTATTTGTCCAGCCCGACTATCGCCGCCGAGGCATTGGCAAAGCCCTGATCAGCCAGGTGGCAAAAATTGCCGTTGAGCGGGGATGTGGACGTTTAGAGTGGACCGTCTTGGACTGGAATGCACCCGCGATCGCCTTCTACCAAGGACTGGGCTCTGATGTTCTCCCGGATTGGCGGGTATGTCGCGTCATGGGTACTTCCCTGGGTCATCTGGCAACAATGGGGGCTGGCTAACAGGCTCTCTGAGCAATGATCATGGGTGTAGCCGTTCCTCTGGAGCTAGGCCACTCTCCGATCATGGCATCGGCATGCATCCCATTGTCCACCCCCGATCTTTTTCTAGTCCCGCCCTCAATTTTGACAATGCAAATTTCCCCTCAGAATTGGGTTCAGCGACCTAAACCCGACTATAGAATAGACAAACCGCCAGCTAATCTGGAGCCACATTTTCAATCTGTTGGCATCGCTATGCATGCTTCGACTCTCAGTAGTCATCCCTATGGACATGAAGTCACCCACACTCTGATAGGCACTCCATCAGAGGCCATGTCCCTACAGCGAACCGATGGGGCAGCACAGTCACTCTCTCCCCATCAAGTCATCTACCAACAGTTTCAGTCTCGTTACCCTACCGCAGGACTGATCGCCGAGTTACTGCAAATTCACGAGGGGAAATTTATTGTCCGTGCCCTAGTTCAGGTGGGCGGATCTACCCTGGCAACGGGGATGGCGGCAGCCTATACCCCAGAACTGGCAGAGGATCAGGCCAGAGCCAGAGCCTTGGAAGTCTTGGGGATCATCTTGCCGTCCCATCGGGTTACCCCCCCGGAAACCTCACCCCTGACCTCCGCTTGTGAAGTCCAGGTGCGGCTGATGACCAATCATCAAAGCTCAGAGCGGTCGGCACCACCATCGAATAGTTTCGCCAGTCGTGAGTATCCTGCCCTGCAGGGCAGCCTCTTGGAACAACCCATTGAGCTACAGCCCAGCCCAGTGGCCGATCCGGATACGGGGCAATTCATCCAGACACACCCGGAAATGGGTCGAGCTGAAGAATGGACAATGTCCGCTGATCCGGAAATCAACTACCCGGAAACGCAGCCACCTCACAGTACTGGCAATCGATCCGGTAAAAGTAACAGCCCAACGCGAAAAACCCGTCCCGTTGAGCCAATCGCAAACAACTACCAGGCGGTTCCTCAGACGGCATCCGTGCAGACCGCCCCGATTGATCTTTCAGATGTGATTGCTCAAACTAGCATTGAAATGAAGCGTTTAGGGTGGACTGATGCCCAAGGCCGCAGCTATCTGCTCCAGACTTACAAAAAGCGATCGCGCCAGCAACTCACCGACGCAGAACTCCTGGAATTTTTGCACTATCTCGAAGCCCAAACGTCACCCCAGGAGTCGCTGTTCTAACATGAAATTAGTTTGCAAAGAGTATTTTGAGGGTTAAAAACCCTCAAAAAATAACTCGCTTTAAACCACGTTGTCCATCAGCAAACAGTTGACAAACGACTAGTTGACCGCTGCCAGGGGACGGGTCGCCGACGGGCGACGGTCAATCACCTGATCAATCAGTCCATAGTCCTGAGCTTCCTCCGCGGACATGAAGAAGTCCCGTTCCGTGTCTTCTTGAATTCGCTCTAGGGGTTGCCCCGTGTGTTGGGCTAGCCACTGATTTAGCTGTTGCTTGTGGTAGAGAATTTCCCGAGCTTGAATTTCAATATCCGTTGCCTGCCCCTGGGCACCCCCTAAGGGCTGGTGGATCATGATCCGAGAGTGAGGCAGACTCATGCGCTTGCCCTTGGTTCCCGCACTCAAGAGAAACGCCCCCATGCTGGCCGCCAAGCCCACACAAATAGTGGAAACATCGGGACGGATTTGATTGATCGTGTCAAAAATTCCCATGCCAGCTGTTACAGAACCACCGGGAGAATTGATGTAGAGAAAAATATCCTTTTCGGGATCTTCGGCATCCAAAAACAATAATTGTGCCACAACCAGGTTGGCAACATCACTGTCGATGGCCTGTCCAAGGAAGACAATGCGCTCCCGCAGCAACCGTGAGTAAATGTCGAAGGCGCGTTCGCCCCGACCAGACTGTTCAATAACGATGGGGATCATTGGCGCTACCTGATGGATCTCTTTTCCACATTTTAACGACTGCCTCCGGTTGTCTGGAGAATTTGTTCTATCCTGAGTCTGTTGAGGGTTTGCACCGAGCGGGGGGATGAGATAGCGTTGTCTATCGACCAGAACCCAGGCCACTAGCTCCAAGAGCCTGCCATCCAATTCCCATTGTTTGAAAAAACTCGTGAGGTCTACTACCCATGAATTCCAGCCGTTCTGTTTCGATTCCCGGCACTAGCCTGCTGATAGTGCTAGCGATACTATTGCTGATGTTAATTACGGTCTTCAAGCCCTTTGTAATTGTCAATGCAGGTGAACGAGGGGTGCTGATGCAATTTGGCAAGGTGCAAGAGCAAGTGCTGGGAGAAGGACTGCACCCAATTGTCCCCGTGGTCACTACGGTCAAAACCCTCAGCGTTCGCGTCCAGAAACATCAATTTCCCACCCAAGCAGCTTCAAAAGACTTACAGGATGTGTTTGCCGATGTGGCGTTGAACTGGCACATCAAACCCGATCAGGCGAATACCGTCTTTCAACAGATTGGGGATGAACTTCAGGTAGTACAACGGGTGATCAACCCAGCGGTGGAAGAAGTCTTAAAAGCCGTGATGGCTCGATACACCGCCGAAGAAATTATCACCAAGCGAGGAGAAGTCAAGGCCGGGGTGGATGAAACCCTCACCCAGCGACTAGCAAACTATCAACTAGCAGTAGATGATATTTCCCTGGTGAATGTGCATTTTTCCCAGCGGTTTAGCGAGGCAGTGGAGGCAAAGCAAATTGCCGAACAAGATGCCAAACGGGCAGAGTTCATTTCTCAGAAGGCAGCGGTCGAAGCCCAGGCAGAGATTAACCGCGCTCGAGGGCAGGCGGAATCCCAACGGTTAGTTCGGGAAACCCTGACCCCTGAACTGCTCCAAAAATTGGCCATCGAAAAATGGGATGGGAAATTCCCTACGGTCTTAGGCGGCAATGGAGCCTTGCCCTTAATTAATCTAGATGGGATGCCAAAACTCGGACAGAAGTAAACAGCCTACTAAAGTACTCAGATAAGTTTAAGAACTTATTAAAAGTCCAGTGATTCTGATTTTCTGCGGATAAGTTGGAGGGCAAGATACCTCCTAACTGCGTCCCTAGCCCTACTCTGTGCTATCCCTCATGGATCACAGGTGGGGCTTCTGTTGTTGGCAACCCAGGCTTAATCAAAATCGTTATGACTATGATATATTCTTAGCGGTTCGATATCGTTAGGAGGATGAATTCATGACCTTTGATGGAGCAAGCTGTATCCGAGTGGGTCAATCAGCCCCGGACTTCATCGCCACAGCAGTTATTGATCAAGAATTTAAGACCCTCAAACTGTCGGATTACCGGGGCAAATACGTGGTGTTATTTTTCTATCCCCTGGATTTTACCTTTGTCTGCCCCACGGAAATTACCGCTTTTAGCGATCGCTACGAGGAATTTAAGTCGCTGAATACAGAGGTTCTGGGTGTATCGGTTGACAGTGTGTTTTCTCACCTGGCCTGGATTCAAACCGATCGCAAATTGGGGGGGGTCGGCGATCTGGCCTATCCCCTAGTCTCTGATATCAAGAAGGAAATCGGAGCTGCCTACAATGTCCTAGATCCCGATGCGGGGATTACCCTGCGAGGACTGTTTATTATTGACAAAGATGGGGTAATGCAACACGCCACCATCAACAATCTCTCCTTTGGTCGCAGTGTGGACGAAACCCTGCGCACCCTCCAGGCAATTCAGCACGTCCAATCTCACCCCGATGAAGTCTGTCCGGCGGGATGGCAGCCCGGTGACAAAACGATGAATCCTGATCCGGTGAAGTCGAAGACCTTCTTCGCAGCGGTTTAAATTCAGGCACAGCTCAGTCCCTCCTGCATTGGGTGGAGTGGGAAAGTTAATTAATCACGATCCAGCAATTGACGAGGTGCCCGAGCCATGTTGACTGCGATTGATTTCAAGCATTTGTTCACTCAGCGCTTCTTCCACAACTTTTTCCCGATCCCGGCCACCAACCTTCTGACTCTAGGAGCCGTGCCGCCGGACTTTGAGTTGTCCGATATCACCCACGGGCGATCGGTGAAGCTATCGGACTACTGGGGAAAGCAATCCGTGATTGTGGCCTTTACCCGGATCTTTAGCGCCAAAGTTTACTGCCCTCTGTGTTTTCCCCACATTCAAGCCCTGAATGGCCGCTACGAAGAGTTTACCCGCCAGGGAGCCGAAGTGTTGATGATCACTAGCACCGATCGGGAGCAAAGTCTGACCGTGGTTCAAGATTTGGGGCTGAAATTCCCCCTGTTGAGCGATTCAGACTGTCTGAGTTTTCGCGCCTATGGTGTGGGTCAGGCCCTGGGAGCCCCCTTACCCGCCCAGTTCGTGCTGGATCAGGAAGGACATCTTCGCTATAAACACCTGTTCTCTTTTTTGGAAGCCAATGCCGGCGTTGACACCCTCCTGAGTTCCCTGGCGACCCAGTGAAGTGATCCTCAGAGAGTCTAGCGAGGGCGGGGCTGTATGGGAGTGGGGAGTACTACCTCTGCCAGTAACACTTCTCGAATCAACCGCGCGATCGCGCGCTGGGCTAGCCCCCCGATAATTTCACGCCCCATCAGTTGTGCCTCTGGCTTCATCAGTAACTGGGGAATCAGCGGCAGCAAGCGGGTGGGGTCAAAGCCAGGGGTTTCCCGCAGGAGCAACCAGATCCGCTGGAAGTGTTCCAAGCTTTGCTGCTCTTCGGCAGGAGCCGCCGTTTTATGCACCGCCAGGCCCACCCGCTCTTGTAAAACAGCGGTGAGATTCTGAACCAGATTGCGGCCTAGGGCATCTAGACTTCTGGTTACTTCATTGACGAGTTGCTCACGAATAAAGTATCCCCGCTCCGAAAACAGGAAATCAACGGTCTGATCCACGACTTGATTGAGGTTGAAATCTCCACTGTTAGGGGCATTCCGTAGCAAATTCTCCAGCCGATTCCAGCGAAAATATCCGTCTTTGAACAGCAGATCTCGGAGGGAGTCCCGCAGTTCAGGAGCAGGGTCAGTGAGTAAGCGCTTGGCAACGTAGGGATAGGCTTTGCTCAGAACCTTGAAGTTAGGGTCAATATTAATGGCTATCCCTTCTAGGGTGACCAGCGATCGAATAATTAAGGCATAAAAGGCGGGCACCCGAAAGGGATACTCATACATCAGCGCCGACAGATCATCGGTAATGCTCTTGACGTTCAACTCGGCGACACTGGCTCCCAGAGCATTGCCAAAGACCTTTGCCATCGCCGGAATAATGGGGGTGAGATCCGTATCTTCCGTCAGAAATCCTAGATTCACATAGTCCTGTGCCAACCCCTCAAAGTCTCGGTTGACCATGTGGACGATGGCTTGTAGGAGTCCATAACGCTGCGGCACTTCAACTTCGCTCATCATCCCAAAGTCTAGGTAGGCCAGTCTGCCATCGGGCATCGCCAGTAAATTTCCAGGATGGGGGTCGGCATGGAAAAAGCCGTATTCCATCAACTGGCGCAGGGAGCATTGCACCCCTACCTCAATCAAATGGGTGGCATCAATCCCCTGGGCGCGAATCGCCTCCAGTTGGGTGAGTTTGGTGCCCGTAATCCATTCCATGGTCAGCACCCGCCGCCGGGTATACTGCCAGTAGATCCGGGGAATATAAATCTCTTTGTTGTGGCCGTAGAGTTCAGCAAACCGCTCGGCGTTATGCCCTTCATGGGTGTAGTCCATCTCCTCAAAAATTCGGGCGGCGAACTCATCCACGATTCCTACCAGGTCACTGCGGATGCGTTGGAACCGGCGCTGCGCCCATCCAGAAAGGGATCTGAGAATGTAAATGTCAATGGCAATGCGCTGGGCTAGATCGGGACGCTGCACTTTGACCGCAACCACCTCACCCGTTTTGAGCTTGCCTTTGTAAACCTGCCCCAGGGAGGCCGCAGCAATTGGGTCGGCGGTCAGTTCTGCGTAAACTTCATCCGGGGGAGCCCCCAGCTCTTCTTCAATAAATTGGAATGCAACGTCGTTGGGGAAGGGGGGCAGTTGATCCTGGAGTTGGGAGAGTTCCTCCAGATAGACGGGGGGGAACCAGATCAGGGCGAGTCGAAAGTGCCTGACCAATTTTGATGTAGGCTGGTCCCAATTGCGTCAGCAACTCTCGCAATTGCACTGCCTGCTGCCGCTGGTGATCTTGAGTCTGCCCCGTCAAGCGATCCCACCACAAACTCAAGACAAAGAGCAACGACGGCCAGAGAATCCGCATAATTCGTTCCCAAACCTGTCGGGGGTGCTGGTCATAATGGTGGGTGATGACCAGGGGGTCGTACCGCAGAGCTTCTGTTTCGGGGGTATCCCAAAGAACATAGGGCGAAGGTGAAACAGTGGCAAGTGGCTGCACTTCCCCAGGAATCTCAGCTGGCGGTAATGTGGGATCAATCGGCTGGACACGCATGGAGGTAGCCTGGAGAGGAGCAGTTTTGTAAAGTATTGTAACAGAGACTCCTGGCACCGATCACTGGCCGTCTCCGGAACTTGGGGAGTGTCGTCATCGATCAGGGCTGGCAGTGTTGCTTCCTACCAACATTGTAGGTGTCAGACTGTTTCTGCAAAAAATCTCCAGTAATTGTCTGAAGAGGACATTACTCTCCTAATCCGTCACGTGACTGAAATCATCAATGTTGTTTGCCATCTCGGAGGTTTAGCAAAGTCTAGGCAGTACTTTGAACATACGATCCCCCCAGTGCTCAACGCCTTACGGCATGATCAGTCCTAGGTTATTGGTTTGGAGGAAATAGACTGGTGAAAGTGATCGAGCCAGGTCTGACTCAGCACCTTTAATCGGGTTCTGATTGTTGCATCAGCGCTCTGCGGATCAAAGCGATATCGGTAATGGAGTTCAACGATCGCCTGCAAGTCGGCGATCTGAGAAACGGATAACGCTTCACCGATGCGTTTGATCCAGGCTTTCAGAGACTCGTAGGGATAGCGGCCTAAGCCCGATGCGGTCAGCGTCTGTTCAATTAAGTAGAATGCGGAATCGTTACCCATGGCAGAATTGTGGGCGATCTCCCTGGCTGCGATCCTTGGGGGTGTAAAACGCTTGACCCGTTTAGTTCGCCCAAATTGTCGGATCAGGATCAGAGCCAACGGAATCATCAACCACCACCATTGGTTCAACCCGATCATCTGTTGAAGTTGATGCAATCCTGAAACAATTTTGAAACTTGCCAGTGACCAGAGATCGGCAAGGGCTTGCCAGGGGGAAGCTGCCCCATCTTCTAGGCTCGTCCAACTAGACGGGGTGGTGTCGAAGGCTTGCCAGTGACCGTTCAGATAAACCATTGCCCAAGCATGAGCATTGCGGTTACGGACGATGTATTGGTTTTCCCAGGGGCTAAATTCGTGAACGGAATAGCCCGTGGCATAACGTGCGGGGATGCCAGCGGCTCGCAGGAGCAGGGTAGTAGCGGTGGCAAAATATTCACAGTGCCCCGATCGATGAAACAGGAGAAAGGCAGAGAGGGGGGTGGTTGATTGATCGGGCCGACTCAGATTGAGAGAATAGGTAAAGTTTGTTTGAAAAAAGGCATCGATCTGCTTCAGGATATCTGGAGGAGATTTTTCCCGAAGATCCAGTTGCTGGAGGACAGTTTCCAGGGCTGGACGTTCCAGGGCTGGGATTTGTAAGTCAGCCTCTGTGGGGGGACTATCCAGCGAGATCCCTTGGGCAAATCGAAGCTGATAGGTAATATCATTTGTTCTGGTTTGTAGCTTCACGGTGCCGTATTGATTTCGTTCCAACTGAGCAGCGGCTAACTGGTCAATCTGAAATGTCCCATCCGGTAGCGGCAAGTAGCCCTTGCCTTGATCCAGGGTTGCTGTGATTGAGATCGCCCCAGAGTTGGCAACCGGGTTGCCCAACTGCCAGCTGGTTCCATTTAAGGCAGCGGGTACCGGGGTAAAGTGGCTGGAGATCGCCAACCAGGAGGCAAGCTGGAACTTGTTATAAGTCATCTCCCGTAACCGTAACGGGAACTTTTGCTGATTCTTGCTACTAACCCTGAAAACTATGGCATTGGAACGCTTCAGGAAGCCGATATCCCCGATATTTGTCGTTTTTTCCAAGGGATCGCTCCCCTGACCATTCCAATTGCTAAGCCAATTGACGACCTGTTGTTCGACGGTGAGGTGGAGTTGATGCAGTCCAAACTGTCCGACATATCCCGTGCCTGTGGCAATCAGGAGCAGACAAATCCAAAGAACAGGGGACGATCGGCGGGGACGGACAAACCACAGTGCCCAGGCTAATAGACCTACCATGCCGCCATAAAAGGAAAAAGCATCGGTATTGGCGGCACTGGCAGCCAACAAACAGAGGCCAAAATAGGGGTAGGAGAGATTCAGCATCCAGGGCTGGGAGTTGCTGGGATCGATCGGCTTCAGATCACCAGTAAATAACTCTCGAAGATTGATGTGATCCCAGGTGGAATAGGCCTGAGCTGCCAGTAGGGGGAAGAAAATTACCGGTAGCCACCTCATCAGCACATAGACAAAATACATGGAGCTATCTGTCCTCAGCAGATAGATAAAGAAGATCACCATCAGGAACACACAGAGATTAAAAAATGCGGCGGAAATCGCCCTTCGAGAATTCCCATTGCCATTGGAAAAACCGGGGCGCTTCCAAGATCAGGGCGATGGGCACTGCAAGGATCCACAACCGAGTTTGCCATCCCCAAAACAGTACGACTGCACCTAATAGAAATCCTGGCATCTTCATAGCTGCATCAGTCCTTCCTGGATCTGGTTCCACCTGAGATGGAGGACTGAGGTGAGGGAATCGTGCATGGTAGCTGGCTTCTGTTCAGGGTTTTCGGTGATCACCAGAACCAGCGTTGGTAATCGCATTGCCTGGAGTTGACGAACGAGTTGCTGGCGAGAGTCATCCCAGGATAAAAACACACCAATACAGCCGCTTAATAGGGTGCTCCGATTGATGACAGCGCCAATCAGGTCGTCAAAGGGCTTGTCGCGGCAGGCAGTCACCGATGCAAGAATCTCCAGCATCCGGTCGGTATGACTCAGGCCTCTGCCAATGGTGAAACAGTAGGTTTCCAGACCGACAAACATCAAGTCCAACAGCGATTCCTGGGTCTGAATCTCACAGGCAAAGGAGGCCGCAACGGCGATCGCAGCTTCAAAAATTTCGCTATAGGCCTGACTCTGAAACGTATCCAGAATTAAGGCGTGGCGGACAAAAAATTCATCCTGTTCTTCTTTGACGATCGCCTTACCCGTTTTTGCCCAGCTTTTCCAATGGATTTTACGGGGGGAATCACCGGGGCGATATTCCCGCAGAGAGCGGAATTCTTCCGTGTCCCCCACCGATGAAGCCAGTGCTATCCCACCGGATTGATACCGTCGGGTTCCTGGGAGGGCAATCGGGGGCAGTTGATAGAGGCGGGGCAGAATTAAGAGGGACTGTGGCAGGGAGATCGTTCGAAAAGCCTGGAACAACCCCAGTGGGTCGGGACGGGCAAGGGTCAAACCCCTAAATCGTAGTACTCCCCGGCAACGGGGGATGAGTTCTAGGACGACATCCGTTGTCCGGTTGGGATGCAGTAACGCTACTTCTACAGGTTTTACCCGTGCTCCCTGTTTGCGGTCAAGCAGCCAGAACCAACGGTTGAGTCCAAGCAGGCGGCCAATTGCAAATCCCATAGGTACCAGGGGTTCCGGCGATTCCCGTACTTCCGCCAAACGGGGGCGGGGGTCAGCAAATTCTTCTAGCAGGCGAAATCCGGTTTGCGATCGCTGGCTGTTCAGTTGGACTGCCACTCGGTACGTCAGCGGCACCCCCACCGTCCCAAAGCGCGGCAGCATCCGCCTCGCATTGAACCCATAGCGCACTGAGAGACTAACAGCGATCGCGAGCACCAGCAATGACAACAAAAAGGGAAAGATCTGATAAGTCAGGCTATGGTTCGTATCTCCCCCCAGTAGCACCGTCAACAGCAAACAGCCCAGCACCACCAAACCAGTATTCGTAAACCTTCGGGTCAACCAGCATTGCACGGTATAACTAAATCTCAAAAAATGATAAAAGAGAGGGGACAGTTTTTTAAGCCGGAACCGGAAGGGACTGCAAAATTTCTTCTACCACTGTGTCTGCGGTTCTCCCTGCAAACCGGGCTTGTGATTCCAATACCAAACGATGGGCAATCACAGGCACGGCTAATTCTTGAATCTGGTCAGGGGTGACAAATTCGTAGCCATCAAACAGTGCCAGGGCTTGAGCAATTTTCATCAGGGCGATCGAGGCTCTAGGACTGGCACCTAATTGGACTCCGGTAGCCGATCTCGTGGCATTCACCAGATCCACCAAATAGCGTTTCATCTCCTGGCTGACTCTAATCTGTTTTACTTGTTCTTTTAAGTCAATGACTTCACCAATGGAAATACAGGGCTTCAGTGCGTCAATGGGATGAGTTTGAATCTGGTCAGAAAGGATATCAACCTCGGCTTCCGGTGAAATATAACCCAGACCAAACTGGAGGGCAAACCGATCCATCTGTGCCTCCGGGAGAGGATAGGTGCCACGGGATTCCACAGGGTTCTGGGTCGCAATCACGAAAAACGGCTCTTGTAGTTTCCTCAGTTCACCGTCAATACTGACCTGAGCTTCTGCCATTGCTTCTAGCAAGGCAGATTGGGTGCGGGGGGAGGCTCGATTGATCTCGTCTGCTAGCACCACATTGGCGAAAATCGGACCTTCATGGAAATGAAAACTGCGATCGCTCTGGTTGAGAATCGATACCCCTAAAATATCTGAGGGCAAAAGGTCAGGGGTAAATTGGATGCGCTTAAAGGTGACATCTACCGAAAAAGCTAATGCCTTTGCGAGGGTTGTTTTACCCGTTCCAGGGTAATCATCTAGCAGCACATGACCCCCACTGGCAAAGGCTGCCAGCAATTTGCGAGTGGCAACAGATTGTCCTCTCATCACCGTCTGAATGTTGGTGGAAAGCCGTTGATAAATTTCTTGCCCAGAGGGGGAATGGAATGCTGTGGGGGTGGGGTTCATACAGTGATCGAGGAATTCCTTTGGGGTAACATCGCCAGTCAGAATGGTGATGCTTTCTATACCGCAACCGATTCATCAATAGACGTGAGTCCGATGGGAAAAGGTAACCCTCATTAAAGCTGAGACTGAAGCTCAACGTATTGTGTTTTAAGTAGTCTCAGCCATGGATAACAGTCTAGCCCGCCTTGACCTGTGCATCATCTTTTGGATGTGGACGGCATGACTTTCATTGACAGACGAGCAGAAAGCTGAGGCAGCTCCCATCGTCACTCAATCTGGCAAGCCCGTCACCCTGGTTGCCAAGGAAATGGATCTGACCGAAAGCGCCCGCCGCCGATGGTTCAAACAAACCCATATCGACCCTCAACCCGACCCATCGTTTCAATTGACCTCTTAGCACGGATAGCCTGACGCCGCGACCCGAAACCACTTCAAATCCACTCCACGAATGGATATCTTGCCCCAGTTCAGTGTGAGGAGAATTATTGGCATATGCTAGATCAGCAGATGGCATTAAATTACCGGTCCATTTTTTGGGGACAAGGTCAACAGCACGATTGCAGCCTTGCATAGACAACGATCTAGTCTAGGCAATCGTCATCTATAGCAATCCTATATGATTTGTGGAAGACCCTCACCCCCAACCCCTCTCCCAGAGCGGGCGAGGGGAGCAAGGTTGATTTCAAATACTTTGGGATTGCTATATTAGCAACTGCTTTAATTGCGAAAGCTCAAAGGCGATTGTCCAAGACCACTTTCTGAGCATAGCCAGTTTGATCGCCTTTCTGATCACAGAAACCCACTAACGTAAAATTGGCACCCAAACCTTCCCCTGGGAGAATCGGACTGCTTGCACTAGACTTTGATTCAGGTTGAGATCTTGGCTTCCTCTTCACACCCCAATTCCAACTCCATGCTGTTGTCTTTGAGAATTGAGAACTTTGCGCTGATTGACTGCCTGGAACTAGAGTTTGGTGCCGGACTGAATGTCCTCACGGGGGAAACAGGCGCAGGTAAGTCGATTATTTTAGATGCCCTGGATGCAGCCCTGGGCGGTAAAGTCAGCAGTCGCATGATTCGTACCGGCAGCGAACGGGCGCTGGTGGAGGCTACCTTTACCCTCCATGCCCCTTTGGTAACCTGGTTGCGATCGCAGGAAATTGAGCTCATCGATGACACCAGTTTGATCTGCACACGAGAAATGACGGCGGTTCAGAGTAGTCTGCGCAGTCGCTCCCGGCTCAACGGTGTGGTCGTCAATAAGCAGCAGATTGAATTTGTCCGCGATCGCCTCGTGACCATCACCGCCCAGGGACAGACCGTGCAACTGGGACAAGCAGCCATGCAACGGGACTGGTTGGACAGCTTCGGGGGTGAGGAACTCAGTCAGCAACGGGGCGTGGTTGCAGTGCATTTTACGACCTGCCAACAAGCCCTGCAAGCCCTGGAAAAACGTCGCCAAACTGAATTGCAGCGAACTCAGCAACTCGACTTATTTGAGTTTCAACTCCGGGAACTCAAAGCGGCTCAGCTCTCAGATCCCCATGAGTTGGAGCAGTTGGAGCAAGAGCGGCAGCGCCTCAGCCACAGTGTGGAGCTGCAACAGCAAAGCTACCAGGTCTACCAGGCGCTCTATCTCAATGAACAGGGGGGGGTGGCAGCGGCTGAGTTTACTGGGTAAAGCCGAAACCCTACTGGTGGAGATGGGGCGCTATGACCCTCAGGTACACCCCCTCCTGGAATTGGTCAGCGGTGCCCTGGCTCAGATTGAAGAAGTCGGTCGGCAGATCAGTACCTATGGGGATGGGATTGAAACCGACCCCCAGCGTCTTCAGGCAGTAGAAGAGCGGCTGATTGAACTGAAACAGGTGTGTCGCAAGTACGGGCCGACCCTAGCAGCGGCGATCGCCACCTATGAACGGTTGCAAGCAGATTTGGCAGCAATCACGGATGGGGAAGCGTCGATCGGGGCACTCCAGCAGATTTACGATCAGCGGCAAGCGGCATTGATCGATGCCTGTGCCCAACTTACCCAGTACCGCCACCAGGCCGCTTCGATTCTAGAAGCCCGATTGTTGGAGGAACTAAAGCCCCTAGCTATGGAAAAAGTGCAGTTCCAGGTGGAAATTGTACCCAGCTCACCCACTGCCACCGGCGCTGACCGGATTGCCTTTCTCTTCAGCCCCAACCCAGGGGAACCCCTGCAACCTCTGACGGCAGTGGCCTCGGGAGGAGAAATGAGTCGATTTCTTCTCTCCCTCAAAACCTGTTTTTCCCAGGTTGATGGCACCGGCACCCTCGTGTTTGATGAAATTGATGTCGGTGTTTCGGGGCGGGTGACCCAGGCGATCGCCCAGAAATTACACCAACTCAGTCAGCACCATCAGGTGTTATGCGTTACTCACCAACCGATTGTGGCCGCCATGGCAACCCATCACTTTCGCGTGGATAAACAATTCCTACCCAAGTCCGTTGCCACCCAGGGTCAACATATAACGGAGGCGAATCAATTGGCCACTGATTTACGCACCCTTGTTCAAGTGACCTATCTGGATGAACAACAGCGTCGTGAGGAGCTAGCTCAATTGGCGGGTGGTCAATCTGGGCAGGAGACGATCGCCTTTGCTGAGTCCCTACTGGCACAGGCAGCAACCTTGCGTCAGCACCAGGATGAAGCACTGAACGCCCCCCCCAAACAACTTCGACCGCAATTAACGGGGACTCCAAAACCAAGCGCCACCGCACGAAGTCTTCCAAACAGTCTAGTGTGGCTAAACCTCGCCGTAATGCTTAGCGAAATTATCATCTCAGACTGGATTTAGGAAGCAGCGGCATCCATTTGCTTCAGATGAATATGCTTCCGCCCCAGGGAAATTTCAAACTCATCGCCGGGGTGTAACTCCATCTGTTTTGTATAGGCAGCGCCAATCAGTAGATTCCCGTTCGACTGCACCTTAATTCGGTAACTAGCACTGCGGCCGCCTCGACCATTGCCATCTTGCTTGCCATCTAGCTCAATGCCAGCAGCATCAATTAAGGCATTGGAGAACTTCATCATGTTGACGCGCTCAACGTCATTCTTTGTGATTGTGAAGTAGCCACAGGCACGCGCCTTTGCTTCCTTACTGAGCGTTTCTAACTGCTTTACTTTGCTCAATAGAGCATCCCCAGTTAAGGGTTCGATTTTTTTCTTCTTATTCATCAACCCAAGACAGAATTTTAGAGGTGTACACAGGTTCGATCACTGATATTGACGAGGCCAAGGAAACCAGAGGTTAATATCAGCTAATGAAACTATACTACAGTTTTATTGTGATTGTTCCAATGGAATTTGCCTCGGCAATCAACCCTATGAATGTTTGATTGATCCTGATGTCGGTCAACCGGGATGTAAGGAATTGCCAGTCATCCATCAAAAATTGGTTTAAGTCGGATAAAAATCTCCCTGATTGCCCCAGATCTTTGGGTTGTCTACTGCCATAAAATCAATAGGAAGCTGAGCCAAAGATCTGAAACCAGTCATCCTATGATCTCAATTTCAGTCCATGAATCCTAGGAGCCTGAGATGAAGTTAACCACCCGAGGACACTACAGTGTCAAGGCACTGTTAGATCTCAGCTTACAGCCCACATCGGATCCAGCTTCCGTGCGGGCGATCGCCCAACGACAGGATATCCCAGCCCCATATTTAGAAAAGCTATTGATTGAAATGCGACGAGCTGGATTGGTCAACGCGGTTCGGGGTGCCCAAGGTGGTTATCAATTAGCTCGACCGATGGCACAGATCTCCCTAGGACAGATTTTAGAAGCAGTTGGGGAAGACATTGAGCCGCTCCCCCACTTCACCCCCGATCGCGAAGGGGTGGGGGATTGGGTGACTTTTACCCTGTGGCGACGACTGCATCAAAAACTCAAAGAAGCCCTGTACAGTATCACATTGGAGGATCTTTATTTTGATGCTCGCAGTTGGCAAGCTTCCCAGGGTGAGGAAGTGAGCTTTATGATTTAGAGCAGCAGGAGAGGTCAGTGAAATGGGCTTAGAAAATTCTGGAGCGGTAGGTAATGTTCAAAGAGCAGCCTGGGTCGGTGAGTCACATCGAACCGTTGACCATGGCAACGTCTATCAAGGGGGCTGTCATTGTGGAGCAGTGCGATTTCAGGTTGGGGTTGATCGCCATGAAGCAACGGCCTGTAATTGCTCCATTTGTCTGAAGAAAGGTTTTTTACACCTGATTGTTCCCCCTGAAAATTTCACCTTGTTACAGGGGGCGGAAGTTTTGACAACCTACACCTTTAATACCGGAACCGCCCAGCATACCTTTTGCCGTATCTGTGGCATCCACTCCTTTTATCGCCCTCGCTCCCATCCCGACCAGTTTGATGTCAATGTTCATTGTTTAGATGGGGATTTGCGCGATCGCTTTGCCGTTACTGAGTTTGATGGGCTGAATTGGGAAGACAATATTCATCAGTTACAACCGCCAGATTCCCCTTATCTTTAGTAGCTCAGGGCAACCATAACAGCAATGAATCATGGCTCCTTGTCAACGGTTGTTCCCCTGGTGCTGGCTGCGCTTTTGGACTTTTGGATTGGCGATCCATGGGGGTGGCTACACCCCGTCCAAGTCATGGGTTGGGCGATCGCGGGATATACCCACTGGGTTTTCCAACATTGCTACCAACCGCTGACTTTGCGTGTCGCCGGGACTTTCCTAGGGTTGGCCTTGGTGATCGGTAGCGGCGTGATCGGATGGGGGATCGTTACCTTCGCAGCTCAGATCCATCCCTTGCTTGGGATCGGCACGCAAAGTATTCTCCTAGCCTCCTGCCTGGCTGCTCGCAGCTTGCGGGCAGCAGCGGTAGACGTGCTCACCCCCCTTGAGCAGGGCAATCTCCCCCAGGCTCGCCGCCAACTCCAACAGTATGTCGGTCGAGATACGGAGCATTTAGAGGCTGCTGAAATTCTCAGAGCCATTCTTGAAACGGTGACCGAAAATGCCACCGATGGGGTGATGGCTCCTCTGTTCTATGGGCTTCTAGGAGCTGCTCTGCCAGGGGTGGGCAGTGTGCCCCTGGCACTTGCCTATAAAGCCGCGAGCACCCTCGATTCCACCGTGGGCTACCGGGAGCCCCCCTACACCTACCTGGGCTGGTTCAGTGCTCGCATGGAAGATGGTCTCACCTGGGTGCCCTGTCGGCTGACGATTTTGACCTTGGCCTTGATTGCGGGTAAACCCAGAACGGTTTGGCGACTTTGCTGGCGAGATGCCCCCCCCTGACCCCAGCCCCAATTCCGGCTGGAGCGAGACCGCCTACGCGGCAATTTTGGGGGTACAAATGGGAGGCACCAACTGGTATCGCGGAGTGGCTAAATTCAAGCCCTTATTGGGAGATCCGGTGAGGGCGATCGCCCCGCTTCATATCTATCAGGCCTTGCACCTGACTCGTCTGTGTATGCTCATGTGGCTAGGGATGGCAGGACTGGTTTGGGGACTCTGCCACCTGTCTGAGCCATGGGTCACTGGCCTGCTGCCCTAAGGTCAGTTGCGAGATGACTGGCATCATTAAACCGGCAAATCTGCCAGAGTTCCGTGTTGAATTGATTGTGCCCGCTACAGTGCCAGCGATCGCGATCGAGGGAAAACTCAAACAGAGCCGTGAAGTCCGCTGGAATTTTCCAAGAATGGTGACACTCAAGGAGTGCCGCGATCAAATGCTGCAAGATCCACTGATGGGTGATAATCCAGATGTGATCGCAATTCATATGTCGCTGGAGCAATTGTTGGATAAATCCATGGGCTCGCTGACGACCCTCGATCAGGGATTCTGCCCCTGGAATCGGCAGCCAGTCTAAGGTGGCCTCTAAGCTTTGGCACAGTTCTGGATAGTGAATTTGAGCCTCTGGCCAGGTCAATCCTTGAAAGATGCCATTTTGAAATTCCTCGAGTGCCGAGTCATATTGCACCGGGGGCAGGGGGCAACCTGACCCGTCAGCCCCTGCCCCCGCAGCTAGGAACACCCCACGCAGCTGCTCTGCTGTCTGCTGTGCCCGCCGCAGAGGACTACTATAGATTTGGCTGGGCCACCACGACTCAGCTAGGAGCCGCTGACCCAGCCTTTGCACCTGCTGCTGGCCGAGCCTAGAGAGAGCCTCTTCTCCATGACCTTGCATCCGCTGTTGGAGATTGCCCCAAGATTGACCATGACGCAGCATTAAAATCTTCACGTTGAGAATTCTCTCCCTGGTATTTCAGACGGCTCAAAACCATGAGAATAAAGAATAGGGCTATCATGGCAGAGCGATAGTCCGCTTCCCCAGCCCTGATTTTCATTGAATAACTGTGTCGATTTGCTTCTGATGAGGGCATCCGGGATGAATCATTCCCCTGCTAATTTTCACCTGAAACCCTTGATGGTGGGTTGCTGGCAACTGGATGATCGCAGTTGGGCTCCCTTGACGGTGGATCAGGTGGAAAGAGCCCTCGACACCTATTTGGCCTTGGGCATCAATCAGTTTGATACTGCCGACATCTATGGCCGCAGTGAACGGTTGCTGGGCCAGTTACTGGCGGGGCGAGACTGTCTCGTCTATACCAAAGCCATCTTTTTGGAAGAAAACCCCACCCCTGCCCAAGTTCGTAGCAAGGTAGAAGCTTCCTTACGGAATCTCCATCGCGATCGCCTGGATTGCGTCCAGGTTCACTGGCATCACCCCCACCTAGACTTTGCATCCACGTTTGCTGTGTTTCAAGACCTGCTAGATCAGGGGAAAATTAGGCGTCTGGGGGTCACAAACTTTAATACCCCAATGCTGGCAAAGGCTTTGCAATATGCCAACATTAGCAGCCATCAAGTCCAGTACAGCCTCATTGATCGCCGGGTTGAACTGTCCATGCAGGCATTGTGTCTCCAACATCAAATTGGTCTGCTCACCTATGGCTCTCTTGCGGGGGGCTATCTGTCTGACACGTTTTGTGGGGTTGCTGCCCCCAAGGTAGAAGCCGATCACGCCCGTAGGTTTTTATTACAGCAGCATGATCCAATCCCGATGGGGGTTGGGCGCGGGTGCAGGAGTTTTTTGGGACGCTGCTGCAAGTTGCACGAAAACACCAAAAACCAATTTCCCAGGTGGCGCTCAACTGGGTGAGACAACAACCAGGGGTTCAGGCCGTCATCTGTGGACTCACCCTGGATCGGCAACAAATTCACCAGAATGCGGAAGCATTTACCTGGCAATTAGACGCGGCAGAGATTCAAATGCTGGCTCAACGCTCCACCGCTCTCTTTCAGCAACCTGGTGATATTTACTCCTACGAACGCTGAGGTTCCCTATGTCTGACCCCTCTTCTCCCTCCTCCCGTCCCCAGAACTCAGATCAGTACGCCTATCTCAAAGCTGAGGCGATCGCCCCCTACCGGGGTCTGAGGCAGTTTGTCTATCTCGTTTGTGGTGGTTCTGGAGCGATCGGTGGCTTTGTCTTTTTGACCCAGGTGATGGCTGGCCGCGACGTGGAAGCCGCCCTCCCCAATCTCGGGTTACAGTTAGGAGTGACGGCTCTGATGATCTGGCTGTTCCGGCGTGAGCAACGGGTTGCTAAGCGTCAACGCCACCCTTAGCCAAGGCTTACTTCACAGCGTGGTTGGGCATCACCACAGTGGGGAGTACTGCTGCTGTAGGACTGGCAGATGGCACTTGGGCAGACTGCATTTCCACTCGACCGGAGATTTTTTTGGGGTCGAGGGTGTTGCCCACCGCTGCCAAGGTATTACTGCGGGTAGCATTGTACAGATCGTTTCGGCTGTTGAGACGAATCGTGTTATTACCGGGACTACTGGTTGTGCCTAGATCAGGCTGGGCATTGGTAATGGCCACAACCCCATCGCGGGCATTCTTTTCAATCACATTTCCCCGTAATACGGGGCGCGCCATATCCGTCACCACCACGCCATCGCGATTTTGGCGAATCTTGTTATCAATTACAAGGGGGGCAGAGACACCGCCAATCGCTAAACCAAAGCCAGTTTCTTGGAACAGGTTGCTGCGAATTTCTCCCTGAGCTGCACGAGTAATTGATACGCCGTTGCCGCCATTTTTCAGGAACGTATTACTCAGAATCTTGGGGTTGCTGCTCCCCGTAACGAACACCCCATCCCGGTGACTGCCGACAAAGGTACAGTTCAAAATCAAGGGGTCTGCTGACTCCACCCAGATGCCGGTGCCTCTGATATTGGCATTGGTCACCGTCACACCGATAATCTGACTCCCTTTTTGAGCTAGGATAGCTGCGTTTTGACGGGCAAAGGAGGGACTGACAAAGAAGCCCCCGCCTGTAATCACAATCGTTTGAGATTGCTTGGCATCGCCTCGTAAGCTGACTCCTGGTGACACCATCAAGGGGAAAGTCTCACCGCTCTGAGCATTATAGGTACCCGCAGCTAATTGAATCACCGTGCCTGGTTGTGCAACTTGCAGGGCGTAGGAGATGGTACGAAAGGCACTTCCAGGGGTACGACCGGCACTGGAACTATCGCTACCGCTACCAGGGTTGACGAAAAGAACAGAGCTATTCGTTGGCAGTTGGGCAATTGCCCCCGGTTGAGGCGTGTCATTGGCGATCGCGATCAGCGGCACTGTTAGGGTAGCCCCCATCAGCAGCAAGCTAGCGACCCAACCCAGGCGCAAAGAGGAAACGACCGTCAATGGCTCTACTGTCCGGCAACGACGAGAGAATCTGTTAGAAGCATCATGTCGATCAGCCATTATTTTTCCCCTCTCCACGCAGATTTGCTACTCGATATATCCCCAAAGACCTTGGTACAGTCTGGTAGGTTCCCCGGATTGTCGTCCACCAACGTTCGAGGTTAACGCCTCAAGGTGGTCGGGCAATGGGTTTTACTCCATTGGTTCGGAACCGTTGCTGGCGCTAACCTAGTGTAACAGCAACAACTTTCGTCCCAGGAATCGATAGGCTCTGATGCCGAAAATTCCGGAGTCAAGAGAATGCGAAATCTCTCAAGCATCGCTCAGAGGGGCGGTTGACATCCAACCGCCGATAAATCTGGCGATTATCCCGCTGGAACGTATATCCGTAATCCCGTAGGCTCAACTCACATTACTGCTAGCAAAGACGGCTGAAAAAAAATGGGGAAATTAAGAGTCTCCCCATTCACCCATAGAGATTGGTTCATCGGGAATTATACCGAGGTAATCCCCAAGTGGCTACCCAGTAATAGTGAAAACCGATAAATCAGATGATTGATCCATCATATTTTGGATAGATCTCAATGAGATTTATCCAGCTCAACCCCAGGGATGGGGGGGATCTCTGGGTGTCTGAGGGCGGCAATACCTATCTCAGCAATCGTAAACACCGATCCCTTCCGCCACAGGAGACTGCCTACAATGACGGTAGTCAGTCAGGACTCCCCTTCGTGGAAAGCAGCAACGGGGTTCGTTCAAGTTTAGGAGTAAGTTTTTATATGCAACCGACCAATCCCAATCAATTTACAGAAAAAGCCTGGGAAGCGCTGGCCCGTACCCCAGAAATAGCTAAACAAGCCCAGCAGCAGCAACTGGAGTCAGAGCATTTGATGAAGTCGCTGTTGGAACAGGATGGCTTGGCAAGCAGTATTTTTAACAAAGCTGAAGTCACGGTACAGCGATTACGCGATCGCACCGATGATTTTATCCGCCGGCAACCCAAGATGTCAGGGAGTGTGGCCTCGGTCTATCTGGGGAAATCACTGGATACCCTCTTGGATCGGGCGGAAGCAGCTCGGAAACAGTTTGGGGATGATTTCATCTCCATAGAGCATCTGCTTTTGGCCTATGCCAAGGACGATCGCTTTGGGAAAGGGTTGTATCAGGAATTTAAACTAGACGAAGCCAAGCTGAAGACGATCATCGAACAAATTCGCGGGAGCCAGAAAGTGACGGATCAGAATCCCGAAGGTAAATACGAGTCCTTGGAAAAATACGGGCGCGATCTCACGGACTTTGCCCGCCAGGGAAAACTTGACCCGGTGATCGGTCGGGATGATGAAATCCGCCGCACGATTCAAATTCTCTCGCGCCGCACCAAGAATAACCCGGTGCTAATTGGGGAGCCAGGGGTGGGTAAGACCGCCATTGCCGAAGGTCTCGCCCAGCGAATTGTCAAAGGTGATGTGCCCGAATCCCTGCGCGATCGCAAATTGATAGCCCTGGATATGGGAGCCTTAATTGCCGGAGCCAAATACCGGGGTGAGTTTGAGGAACGCCTCAAAGCCGTGCTTAAAGAAGTCACCGACTCCAACAGCAACATTATTCTCTTCATTGATGAGATCCATACGGTAGTTGGCGCGGGGGCAACTCAGGGGGCCATGGATGCGGGGAACTTGCTGAAACCGATGCTGGCTCGGGGAGAGCTCCGGTGTATTGGTGCTACGACCCTGGATGAATACCGCAAGTACATTGAAAAAGATGCAGCCCTAGAGCGGCGCTTCCAGCAGGTGTACATTGACCAACCCAGCGTTGAAGATACGATTTCGATTCTCCGGGGGTTGAAAGACCGCTACGAAACTCACCACAACGTCAAAATTGCCGATTCCGCTTTGGTGGCCGCAGCCACCCTCTCTACTCGTTACATCAGCGATCGCTTTTTACCGGACAAAGCCATTGATCTGGTGGATGAAGCGGCGGCCAAACTCAAAATGGAAAGCACGTCCAAGCCTGAAGAGTTGGATGAAATTGATCGCAAGATCCTGCAACTGGAGATGGAACGCCTCTCCCTCCAGAAAGAGGTTGACCCCGCCTCGAGGGAACGCCTGGAACGTCTGGACAGAGAACTGGCGGATCTGAAACAAGAGCAGACGGGGCTTAATGCCCAATGGCAAGCCGAGAAAGAAGTTCTGGATCGACGGAAAACCCTTAAGGAAGCGATTAACCAGGTTCACATCGACATTCAGCAGGCGGAACGGGAGTATGACCTCAACCGGGCAGCAGAGCTGAAATATAGCAAGTTAACCGATCTACAACGGCAACTCCAGGAAACCGAAGCCCGCCTCCAAGAAACCCAAACCGCAGGGCGATCGCTGCTGCGAGAAGAAGTGACGGAATCAGATATTGCCGAGATTATTTCCAAATGGACGGGGATACCGATCAGCAAACTGGTGGAATCCGAGATGCATAAGCTGCTGCATCTAGAAGACGAACTGCATCGTCGGGTCATTGGTCAGGATGAAGCCGTGACCGCCGTTGCCGATGCCATTCAGCGATCGCGGGCGGGTCTGGCCGATCCCAATCGCCCCACCGCCAGCTTTATTTTCTTAGGCCCAACTGGGGTGGGTAAAACCGAGTTAGCCAAGGCGCTGGCTACCTTCATGTTTGACACCGATGAGGCCATGGTGCGCATCGATATGTCGGAGTACATGGAAAAACACACCGTCTCCCGGCTAATTGGTGCCCCTCCAGGGTATGTCGGTTACGAAGAAGGGGGACAATTGACGGAATCGATTCGTCGTCGCCCCTATGCGGTCATCCTCTTCGATGAAATTGAGAAAGCCCATCCTGATGTCTTTAATATTCTGCTGCAAATTCTAGATGATGGGCGGGTCACCGATTCCCAGGGGCATACGGTGGACTTTAAAAACACCATCATCATCATGACCAGCAACATCGGCTCTCAGTACATTCTCGATTTAGCAGGGGATGAATCCCATTACGATGAAATGCGGAATCGAGTCATGGAGTCGATGCGCAATAGTTTCCGTCCAGAGTTTCTCAACCGCATTGATGAAATTATCATCTTCCACGGTTTGAATCGGATGGAATTACGGCAAATTGTCCGCCTCCAAGTCCAACGCTTGAGCAAGCGTCTCATTGACCGCAAGCTGACCTTGAAACTGGCAGAGGGAGCTGTAGACTTTCTAGCGGAGGTGGGATACGACCCGGTGTACGGGGCTCGACCGCTGAAGCGGGCGATTCAACGAGAACTAGAAACCCAAATTGCCAAATGTATCTTGCGGGGTGAGTTTAGCGAGGGTGACACGATCTTTGTCGAGGTTGAGAATGAGCGTTTGGCCTTCAAACGTCTGTCCTCTGAGGTGCTGACAACGACATAAGCGGACTCGAAATCGGAGTGTTGGTCTAGTGTAAAAATCCATTTTGCATTTGCTTGCAGATGCTCAATTACCGCCCTCAATCCCCCCTTCTAAAGGGGGGAAGAATATTGGGAATTGCAGATAGCAAATGGGGGAGGTATCTGAAACAACAATCATAATCGCAACACCTACCCTAAACTCAATTCGGTTCTCACCCTTAGGACTTGCTCGTAGGCGGCGATCGCATGCAGAATCACGATCATGGTTCCAGATTGAACCATCTTCATGCGCTAAAGCCCCCATCAATCATCAGGCTTGCCCCAGTGATAAAACCAGCTTCAGGACCAGCCAGATAAACAACCATCCCCGCGACCTCCTCGACGGTGCCGTAGTGGGGAATCGCCATCAGGTTTTTTCAGCATCTCCGCAAACTCGCCCTCTGGGGGATTCATCTCCGTCGCGATGGGGCCAGGCTGGACGTTGTTGATCGTAATACCACGGGGTCCGAGGTCACGTGCCAGCCCTTTTACCAACCCTTGCAACGCAGATTTACTCATGGCATAAACGCTACCGCCACCAAATGGCATGCGTTCGGCATTGGTGCTACCGATGTTGATGATCCGTCCGCCCTCCCTCATGTGCTTGACCGCAGCCTGCGTCGCCACAAACACCGCCCGCACATTAACCGCAAAGGTGAGATCGAAGTCCGCGATCGCGAAATCGTCGATCGCCCCAATCTTCAGCACCCCTGCATTATTGACGAGGATATCAATCCCCCCCCATTCGGTTACCGTGCGCTCAACGGCGGCGATCACCGCACTGGCGTCAGCGCTATCAGCTTGAATGGCGATCGCTCGGACACCGAGGGCCTGCGCCACCTCCAGAGTCTCCTGGGCTTGATCGGGGGAACGAGTATAGGTGAAGGCAACATCAGCCCCTTCCCTGGCAAAACGCTTGACAATCGCGGCTCCAATGCCACGACTCCCCCCGGTAATCAGTGCACGTTGATGTTTGAGCGTCTGGTTCATATTCAATACCGTTGATCAGGTTGGTTAATTCCCTGGATGTCAGCTATGTTAACCATCCATCCCAACGATCGCGGCTAAAAATTTAACTCACGCTTGGCCTTGGCATTCGAGGCACCGCGCATCTGAGTGCCGCAATAGACCGCTTCGGTTCCCCCCAGTTTCAGCGCCTCCTCCATCAATATCTAACGTCCTTGCTTTTTCTTAAGAACGCCGCTTAGCTAGGGTGCTGCTTTCTGATCACGGGTAGAGCCCGCTCGGGAACTCAGGTCACGGTTGATCCCTGATCCAGGGGGGAACTGCTGAATTGGCTCAAGACCCGCTGTAACTCTTGCCAGCGAACGGGTTTACTGATGTAGTCATCCATGCCAGCCGTCAGGCAAGCGTCCCGATCGCCCTGCATGGCGCTAGCCGTCATGGCCACAATCCAGGGACGGCTTTCCCCATCCCACTCCTGACAAATCTGGCGGGTGGCGCCTAATCCATCTAAGTCCGGCATTTGCACATCCATCAGGATCAGATCGTAGGGTTGACGGCGCAGGGCTTCCAGGACTTCTAACCCATTGCCAGCAATATCCACCCGGCTATAGCCCAACTTCTTCAACAGGGCGATCGCCACCTTTTGGTTGACCACATTATCCTCTGCCAGCAAAATTCGTAAATGACTGGGGGTCGGTTTGGCCGGAGCCGCTGCGGTCTCCTTGGCCTCCTCTAGAGCCACGGGGATGTCTAGCAGCTTCAGCAGTTGCCCATGGAGTTGGTCTTGTTTGATTGGCTTGGACAGCTGAACACGAAAGACTTGAAAGCGAGGGTCAAGACGGTCATCCAGGGACGTTAAGAGCATCAGGGGCAAATGGGAGCAGTGCTCTTTGATCCGCATTCCCAACGTTAACCCATCCATTTCCGGCATCTGCATATCCAAGATACCGACATCAAAGCGTTCTCCCTGGGCAAGCCATTCCAGAGCTTCCTGCCCCGATCGGGTAGTGCGCGGCAGCATTCCCCACTTTTGCAGCTGTAAGCGCAGAATTTTACAGTTGATTTCGGTGTCATCCACAATCAGAACTCGTAGCCCTTGGAGCCGGACGTGTGCCTCTGCCAGACTGGTATGAGGCGTCATCTCAGGCGAGGGCGGAGCTTCCGGGGCAACAATTTGAAAGTAAAAGGTTGAACCGACTCCCACCTGGCTTTCGACCCACATGGCTCCGCCCATGAGTGCCGCCAATCGCTGACTAATCACCAAACCCAAGCCGGTACCGCCATACCGTCGGGTGGTGGAGGCATCCACCTGACTGAAGGACTTAAACAACCGATCCATGCGTTCAGGTGCAATCCCAATCCCCGTATCTTTGACGGTAAACAATAAGGTATGGGGATTATCGGTAGTCTGGCGTTGGACAGAGACCAACACCTCCCCCTGTTCAGTAAACTTGACGGCATTACTCAGCAGGTTCACCAAAATTTGCCGCAGTCGAGTGGCGTCTCCCACAATGGCGAGGGGAAGGGGATCTTGCAGATAGCAGGCCAATTCAACTTGCTTCTGGGCGGCGGGTTGGGCAACCAAACTTAGGGCTTCCTCCACGCACAGCCGTAACGCAAACGGATGGGTTTCTAACTCTAACTTGCCGGATTCAATTTTAGAAAAATCCAGAATATCGTTAATAATTGTCAGCAGGGCTTCACCACTGTTGCGGATCGTTTGTACAAAGTCCTGCTGAGTTGAGGTCAGATTCGTGTCCAGCAACAGTCCCGTCATCCCAATCACCGCATTCATGGGGGTGCGGATCTCGTGGCTCATCATTGCTAGAAACTCGCTTTTAGCTCGATTCGCCGTTTCAGCTGCCAAACTGGCAGCTTCTAACTCCCGATTCATCACTTGCAGGTGTCGATAGTGCTCGGTCTGCTGGTGGGCGAGTTCTTCAATACTGCGACGGGCTCGTTTTTCGTCGTTTAAGGCTTGCTCAGTTTGGGCGATCGCGGGCCAGACCACCCAAAGCCACAGACCCAGTAACGTCAATAACACCACGAACAACAGGATTCGCTGGGCATATTCGACGAAATCAACGGATTTCTCCACAGAATCTGCCAACTTCTGCACGGCGGCCTTCATGCCCTCCCGATACTGGGGGCTATTACTGAGCAGAATCCGCACCTGAGGGGTGATATCCTGCGAGGGATGCTGGTCAATCTGGTGGGCAGCGATCACCATGGCCTGGTAGTAAGGCTCCAGGCGATCAAACAGGACTTGTCTCTGGGTTGGATCATCTCCCCAACCGATATCTTGGCGGGCGTTTTTTTAGATCAGCATGACCCACCTCCCACTCCTGAAGGGTCTGGCGTAGCTCTTGTAAGTAAGCCTGACGAAACAGTGGTTCGATTTCTTCGTGCATCGACAGAGCGGCTTTGATCACCTGCTGTCCCAGGGCATTCTGCTTGCTAACGTGAACCAAAATCTGCCGATTCTGTTCACTGGCTTCAAACAATTGCCAGATCACCCCATTGCCCACCAGCAGGATCACCACCAGTGACACCACGAGGAGTTGAAAATTCTGCTTCAGTTGCCGAGTAATCGAAGGTTTCTGCAAGTCAGTCATTGGAGGAGCCAGGAGCGGATCATCGCGGATCAGCAGAGTCATGACAGCCAGGGGAGGGCAACAATCATCCCTGACATCTTAATCCTTATGTTGCCTTGGAGAATCCAGCTAGGGCATTCAGATCTAAGGCCCGTAGTCGTTGGTACGCCTGATCAACATAGGACTGCCCCCCGCAGAAACCCCAGGTTCGCCCCCGGGACAAATCCCGTGGAGCGTTTCAGGATTGAACGCTTGGATCAGCGATCGCACACTCTGGATTTGTCGCGGCCAGTGGAAGGTCTTGGCGGTGCGGATGGGTGCCAGTTGGCCCTGGGGGGTGGGTAACAGATGCCGCCCGGTGAAGAGGATGCCGCTGGGGTGATAGAGGCAGGCAGAACCGGGGGTATGTCCAGAGGTCCAGATCAGGGAGAGTCCGGCTTGCAGTTCTAAGCGGTGTTGAAACGGGGTCACCGTGACACCGGGCAGTAAATAGGCTTCCTGTTCCTGAATAATCACCTCGCAGTTCAGAGCCTCCTGGATAGCTGCTACCTGGGCGATCGCCCCGCGATGGGTGAGCATCAGCGATCGCACCCCTCCCTGGGACTGCAAAAACTCCTGATTCGAGGGATTCCAGGCAGGGCAGTCCAGCAAGATATTGCCGGTGTTCTCTACAATAAGATAGGCTGTTGCCCCCAGCGTCTCCCGATTGGGGGGGAATGCGAAGGTTATGGGGCAGGGAACCGCAATTCCTGGAAAGACCGCCCGTGGTTGTTTGGGCATCACATGCTTTTTTGGTTACTCCTGCTGGGTTTCATCACCTATCTCATTGTGCAACGGAGCGTCTCTGGGATCACCCGCACACCGGTCTGGTTACTCTGGCTGGTGATGATGACCCCGGCATTGATCTGGACGATCTGGGCGCTTCGCCATGGCGACAAGCAACCCTTGCCCGTGGCCCTGGTGATTATCCCCTTTGTTGCCTGCCCCCTGCTGTACTGGTTTCTGGTGCAGCAGGGACGTCGGCTCACCCCAGGCGGCAGTGGACAACAACCCGCCACCCCCCCAGGGACAGACCCCACTGCCCCGCCCGCCCCTGAAACCCCGCCCCCCCGACTGCTCGATCCAGCAGAAACCAGCACCCTGCAAAATTGTTTTCCCTGGTCGGTCTACTACCTGCAAAATATTGAGTACCGCCCCCAAGCTGTGATTTGTCGGGGGCAGCTGCGAGCGTCTGCGGAAGTGGCCTACCAGACCATCCGCGAGAATATTACCCATCACTTTGGCGATCGCTTCCTGGTGGTACTGCAAGATGGTCTGAATGGCAAGCCGTTCTTTGCCCTGGTTCCCAACCCCCAACTCACCAGTAAACCGCGATCGGAAGCGCTGAATCGCCCCGGATTAGCCCTCGCCCTGTTGGCCACTACCCTCTTCACCACCAGCCAAGCAGGGGTAGAACTGGTCAACGGCATGAGTGAAGCCCTGCCGAAAAACCCATTGCTCTTGTGGCAAGGGCTGCCCTATGCCCTAGCATTGATGAGCATTCTTGGGATCCATGAGTTAGGTCACTACCTGGCCGCCCGACACTATAAGATTCAGGCCACCCTCCCCTACTTTATCCCCGTGCCTTGGCCGCTGTTTTCCCTGGGCACCTTTGGGGCGTTTATTCAACTGCGATCGCCGATTCCCCACCGCAAGTCGTTGTTTGACATCGGCATCGCGGGGCCATTTGCGGGGCTGGTGGTGGCTCTGCCTTTGCTGCTATGGGGGCTAGCTCACTCTTCAGCCCTGCCCCTATCGCCCAAGTCCAATTTGTTCTCCTTCCATGCCCTTGATCCAGGGGTTTCCCTATTACTATCGCTGCTCAGTCGTCTCGCCATGGGCAGCACATTACAGGGAAATCAGGGAATTGATCTCCATCCCGTGGCGATCGCTGGCTATCTCGGCTTAATCGTCACAGCCTTGAATCTCATGCCCGTGGGGCAACTGGATGGCGGCCACATTGTCCATGCCATGTTTGGACAGCGAGGGGGAGCCGCCATTTCTCAAATCAGTCGCCTGTTATTCTTACTGATGGCCTTTTTGGATGGTCGTGGGTTAGTGCTGTGGGCGATTTTGCTGTTTTTAATCCCGGCCACGGATGAACCCGCCCTCAATGATGTCAGTGAACTGGACAATCGCCGGGATTTTCTCGGGTTGTTGGCTCTGGGTTTTCTGGTTTTGATCCTCTTGCCTGCCCCCAAGGTCTTGATGGAGTGGCTATTCTAACCTCCCTAGGTAGTCTTCAGAGAGGCTAGCCTGGATTATTAATCAACATATTCATCAACAATACCGCCCTCATCCCCCAACCCCTTCTCCCCTTTTGGGAGAAGG